>NZ_JBLIYY010000012.1:0-95091 GCF_057480965.1 Acinetobacter sp. P37
TGAAATTGAGAATACGTCTTCGATTGGCATAAGGAATGCTTGGTCGATAGCACGTTCTGGTTCTGGGATGTAAGAGTCAAGAGCTTCAACAAGAGCAACTACAGCATCTTCGCCGTATTGACCAGCTTCACCATTAAGCGCTGCAAGAGCAGAACCACGGATTACTGGAGTGTCGTCGCCTGGGAAGTCATAAGTAGAAAGAAGTTCACGAACTTCCATTTCTACTAATTCAATTAATTCTTCGTCGTCTACGATATCGCATTTGTTTAGGAATACAACGATATAAGGTACACCTACCTGACGAGAAAGCAGGATGTGTTCACGAGTTTGTGGCATTGGACCATCAGTCGCCGAACAAACAAGGATCGCACCATCCATTTGCGCAGCACCAGTAATCATGTTTTTAACATAATCGGCGTGACCTGGGCAGTCTACGTGAGCGTAGTGACGGATTGGAGAATCGTATTCTACGTGTGAAGTATTAATTGTAATACCACGTGCTTTTTCTTCTGGTGCAGAGTCGATTGCAGCGTAATCTTTCGCTTCACCACCGAATTTTTTTGCACACACAGTTGCAATCGCAGCTGTTAAAGTTGTTTTACCATGGTCAACGTGACCGATTGTGCCCACGTTAACGTGCGGCTTATTACGTTCAAACTTAGCCTTAGCCATGCTTTTCTTCCTCGTTTACGTCGAACACAATTCTGAGTAAAACCCAGCTCCGACATATCGCCTAAAAAAAATAAACACCCAATACTTGAAAAGCAGACTAAAAAGCCTGCTTCTGGAATCTTGCGCAACATTTAAAGTTGCTAAACTGTAAAATCTGGAGCTCTTATCGAGATTTGAACTCGAGACCTCTCCCTTACCAAGGGAGTGCTCTACCACTGAGCTATAAGAGCAAATATAAGCACTTCAATAGATATGGAGCGGGAGACGAGGGTCGAACTCGCGACATGTAGCTTGGAAGGCTACCGCTCTACCAACTGAGCTACTCCCGCACGATGTTGGTACAAACCACTTATTGAAGTCTTAAAATTGGTGGTGAGGGAAGGATTCGAACCTTCGAAACTTTCGTAGCGGAGTTACAGTCCGCCCCCTTTGACCGCTCGGGAACCTCACCATTTTACACTTACTTCAGTGTTGTTCTCTCTACTCACTCTCAAACTTTAAGATGGTGCCGGCACACGGATTCGAACTGTGGACCTACTGATTACAAGTCAGTTGCTCTACCAACTGAGCTATGCCGGCGTTTCTTAATGTTTCGTACGTTTCGTATCGGAACGGTGTGCAGTTTAGCAAATCTTGAAATCCTTGCAAGTGTTTTTTCTAAAAAAAACGTGAAAAACTCATAAAATCAATCCATTTGATGATAATTCAACCGCTTTGATCACTGCGCGAGCTTTTATTTGGGTTTCATTCCACTCTGATTCAGGATTAGAGTCATACACCACCCCTGCTCCAGCTTGAACATAGACCTTATTTTCACGAATTACACAGGTACGAATCGCAATCGACATGTCCATTTCACCATGCCAGCCTAAATAACCAACAGCACCACCAAAAATTCCACGTTTTACTGGTTCAACTTCGTCAATAATTTCCATAGCGCGGATTTTTGGTGCGCCTGAAAGTGTGCCCGCAGGGAATGTTGCTTTAAAAACATCCAAAGCATCGACATCATCACGTACTTCACCTTGCACATTTGACACGATGTGCATGACATGCGAATAACGTTCGATCACCATTTGATCAGTCACGTGAACTTTACCGATTTTAGAAACGCGTCCAACATCATTTCGCCCCAAATCGATCAACATCAAATGCTCTGCAATTTCTTTTTCATCAGATAGCAAATCTTTTTCTAGCGCTAAATCTTCTTCTTTTGTTTTACCCCGTGGTCGCGTTCCCGCCAAAGGACGAACTGTTGCCACACCATTTTCTAAACGGGACAAAATTTCAGGTGATGAACCGACGATATGAAAAGGAATGTCATTTTCTAGTGTCTGCCCTTGCACCAAGAACAAATATGGCGATGGATTGAGGTGACGTAGTGCACGATAGACCTGCAAAGGCTCACCATCAAAATCTGAGACCATACGATGGCCCGGCACAACCTGCATCACATCACCGGCCTTAATGTACTCTTTTACTTTTGCAATAGAGTCAATAAAGTTGTCATGTCCAGTGATGGATTCAAACTGTGGTGCAGTATGCTTATTTGCTTTGAGTGCAATTGGGGTTGCCAAAAGTTCTTCTAGCTCATCCAATTGTTGCTGCGCCTTGGTATAGGCCTCAGCATCATTTACATCGGCATGCACAATTAAGAATAAGGTATCCTTAAGGTTATCAAAGACGATGACGGTTTTTGATAGCATCATCCAAATATCCGGAATCCCGACCGGGTCAGCTTCTGGAACGTTATTGAGCTTTGGTTCGATATAACGTACAGCATCATAACCAAAGTATCCAACCAATCCACCGGTAAAGCTCGGCAACGCTGGCAAATCTTGCTGGGTAGGCACTTTATATTGTGCTTGGAAGTCACGAATGTATTGAAATGGGTCAGCACATTGTTGTTTTTCAACCGAGCCATCAGCATGTTGAACGGTCAACTGCCCTTCATTACACGAAAATACGGTGGACTCGCCCAAGCCAATAATGGAGTAACGCGCCCAGTTTTCGCCACCCTCTACAGATTCAAATAAATAGGCTTGTTTATGTTGTTTTAATCGCGCAAAGACAGACAGCGGAGTTTCTGTATCTGCCAAGCGCTGACGATATACCGGAATCAAGTTATATCCAGCAGTTTTCAGTTGTTCAAATTGAGTTTGTGTAGTCATTTGGGTTTCTCTATATTTCGCGTGGTCAATTTCAGTTAATTTCTTCTCATGCTGATTGAGTGACGCCATCGAAAACCTACACAGTTGCTCATTTTCACTTCCTTAACCCTACTTATTTCAACCCAATAATTCTTTTAAGTTATCAACCACGTGCTGCGGCTGACACTCTCGAATATTTTCACCATGATTATAGCCATAGCTGACCACAATACAATCAATACCCGCACGACGTGCTGCCTCTACATCATTGACAGAATCACCCACCATCAAAATTTGCTGTTTTGGCAAGGCATAATGTTCCGCACAATACTCTAGCTGCTTGGGATGTGGTTTACGCTCTTCAAAACGATCTCCGCCAATCACATCATCAAAGTATTCATGCATACCTAGTGCCTGCACAATACTGCGTGCCGGTTGCTCTGGTTTATTGGTCACACAAATCAGAATTTTCTCTTCTGCTTTTGCCCAATCCAAGAACGCTAGAATGCCGTCAAAGGGCTGCGTCAGAACACAAGGATCTGCATTGTAAATCTTTAGAAAAGTTTCCAGTAAAAGATGGTGCTGTGCGGCATCCACCTTCCCGGTCAAGTATTCAAGTACGCTATGACAAAACAATGAAGTTCCTTTCCCAATCCAGTTTCGCACCTGCGCTTCTGTGACCAACGGTAATTGCAACGCATTTAAACTCATATTCATCGCACGATGTAAGTCAGATGCTGAATCGACTAGCGTTCCATCCAGATCAAATAAAATCATTTGGCGTTCTGCTAAACGAACTTCAAACATAATGTCCCTCTATTTTTTTGTAAATTTTCCCCATAAAAAAGGCATGCCCATGCATGCCTTTTGAGGAATGTCTCGGTTTATTTAAACAAGACCCATGCAATAATTGCAAGAATGATTAAAACAATGACTGAGATTAAGCCCACAGAGGCATTTTTTTGCGCTTCACGCTCTTGCTCTACACATGTCGCTGGAATTTCTACATCACATGCTTCATTTTTCGGAGCAGCAGTAATGTCAACCCCCTCAGGGATTGGCGCAGGTTTAGGCACACCTACATTGGTCGGCATACCATCACGAGTCAATTGAACCGAGCCATCTCGCTCTTTCAACTCTGGCATACCTTGATCATTCATTTGTTGTGCTGCGGTTTTAACGACAGGCTCTTGTGCCTTAGTTTCAGACGTGTTTGCTACAGACTCTTGTGCCACAGTTTCAGAAACTGCAACAGCTTCAGACGGCTGCTGAACAAGTGTAATTTCTTCTGTTTGCAACGCTTCAACGCTTTGTTCGATATCCACTGGAATCTGAACAGCTTTAGCTGGAGCCAATAAACTAAACTTCACACTGGCAAACTGTACAATATCACCTTCTTTTAAAAGTGATTCACCAGTCAAACGGACATCATTAATAAACGTCCCATTGGATGAATTAAGATCTTGCAACCAGAGTGCCTGATCTTTCAGTACAAAGGCAGCATGTTTACGCGACACATCAGATTCTTGCAAAACAATATCTGCTTGTTGGTGGCGACCCACCAACATATCTCGTTCAATACTAATTTCTTGTCCTGTTAAATCACCAGAAATTGCTTGAATTTTCCAAGTCATGAAGTTAATTCTCTATTGCTCATTTTTTTCATCATAGCATGCTGTGGTTTCAAAGCTAAACCACTCTGCTGTCTAACCTAAGGCATGCCCGCCACTTTGCCATTCGGTACGGTAATGGTTTGGCGCTTCACCGCAGGTTCAATGGCGACTGGCGTGGAGACCACTGCCGCTGGCTGTGTCATTTGTGGTGCTGTCGGTACCGTCTTATACACAGGGGCAGGTGCTGTACCTTTTGAAACAGGTATGCGCTGTTGATACACATCATCCACATTTTCAGGTAATTTCGCAAAATTACCCTCATTATCCAATGCCAGTTGCAGACTATAGAGCTGACTGTAGCGCTGCTGAGACATTTTCTTCACATCGGCAGAATTTCCAACAATAGTCGGATGAATAAAGATCAGCAAATTACGTTTACTGTTGGATTTTCCTTCAGAGCTAAAGAGTTTGCCTAGCACAGGAATAGTCCCTAGCCCCGGAACCGATTGACGTCCATGCAAGGTATTGTCAGAGATCAAACCACCCAACACAATCGTTTGACCATGCTCTGCCAAGATCGAGGTTTTGATCGCGCGTTTAGTCGTAACCAAATCCGACGCTTGGCCTTTATTGTCTTTTACATCAGAAACTTCTTGCTCTACCTCTAAACGCACAGAGCCGCCGTCGCCAATATGCGGCACAACTTTCAAAGTAACACCGACATCTTTACGCTCAATCGATGTATATGGATTGGCTGTACCACCATTGGTGGTGACCGAGCCTGTCACAAATGGAACGTTTTCACCCACCACAATATAGGCTTCTTCGTTGTCCATTGTCACAATCGACGGTGTAGATAATAAATTGGATTTGGTTTTTTCTTTTAGGGCCTGAATCATCGCACCATAGAGTTTGCGTGAACCATCACTGCCTTCACGATAATCACCAAGGACCAAAGAAGTACCCGCACTCACCGCGCTACCTGCACCCGCAGCACCGCCAGTTAAATAACCTGCGGCAATATTTTTTAAACTCGAACCAAAGTTATCAAAGTTAATTAAGCCGATACCACTACTGATATCACCCAACGCCCATTGCACACCGAGCTGATCGGTATCCGTGCCTTCGACTTCAATAATCGCTGCTTCAATCAGCACTTGCTGACGACGAATATCAAGCTGTTGAATCGCAGACTCGATTTCACGCATGAGCTGCGGATCTGCTTTTACAATCAGTGCATTTTGTGTTGCATCAGCAATAATACTCACGCCATTGGCGTTAAAACTTGAGATACCGTTTTGCGTATTATTGGAAGAGTTATTGCTGTTAAGGTTAATGCCAGAACTGGTGTTGTTTTGTGAACTGAATGACTGTGAATTTGAACTGTTACTATCATTCATTAAACTGTTCATCGTGCTGCTATTTGAGCTATTCGATGAATTCGTACTCGAAACAGCCTGCCCAGTGACCAAACCTTGCAAGATTTCCGACAAATTTTTTGCACTTGCATACTTCAAACGGAAGACTTTCAACCCACCCAATCGATCTGCCGCAGGCACATCTAAGGTCTCAATAATCTTACGAATACGCTTACGTGTCGCTGTATCACCTTTAATGATAATACGATTGGTTCGATTGTCCGCAATAATACGAATTCGTGAACCTTTCGGGTCTTTTGATGCGCCGGTCGAACTCATCGACTCTAACAGCCCAATCATTTCTTCGGCCTGACTCGATTGCAGCGTCACAGCTTCGATATCATTCTGACCCGTTCCATCTAAATTACGAATAATCGTTTCGAGCTGATAAATATTACTTGCACGATCTGAGACGATCAGCGCATTGGTCCCCGCCACTGCCGACAAATGTGCAAATTGCGGCATCAATGGGCGCAACGCTGGAATTAAGTCGTTGGCATTAGTGTTATCAAGCCAAATCACTCGAGTGACAATTTGGTCTCCAGACGCACGGTGGCGCGCATCATAAGGAATGCCCGAGCTTTTTACATTACTGTCTGGAACTAGTTTAATGGTGTTGCCCGATGGAATAGCCACCACACCATTCACATTCAACACACCGAGAAACAGGTCATAGACTTCATTTTTATTTAAAGGCTTATTGGAAATAACCGTTACATTTCCTCGTACCCGTGGATCAACTGCAAAATTTTTCCCCGTGATATCTGCGACTTCATTAATGAATGCCGTAAGATCTGCATCGCGTAAATTGATTTTCCATGTTTGTGCATAACTTGCTGTGCTGACCATAGCAACCAAGGGCACCATGGCATAGGCAGCTAAAGTTGAACGGTTATTATTAAATAAAGCCATATACGCCTGTGTTTCCTAACCCTATAAAGTGATGAGACATCACTAAAAATCCTGTTGTATGGTCATCACTTGATCACCACGTTTGACTTCAAGTTTCACCTGCCCTTCACGGCGGGCTTGTTCTAATAATTGCGCCTCAGATTGTCCTGCACCGACCGCCTGCCCATTTAAAGACATGATGCGGTCACCCGGCTGCAAACCCAATTTATTTCTTAAGGCTGCAGGTGTTCGATTTGAAACTTCAAACCCACCATTAACTGATGGATTTACCCCCATTTCCTGCATATATTGTTCACGATTTTCAGTCATGCGTTGTACGGCCTGACCAATCGCGGACTGCGTTGTGCTTTGCCCTAAATTTGCAGGATCAGTTGTATTTTGCATGCTGTTATTCTGCAAAGATCCGCCTGATGTTGCATTGGCTGTAGGGACAATCGGTTGATCTAATCCGTTTTCAATACCTTGGAACGCCAATTCACGCCGTGCACCATTACCCTGCGTTAAAATCACCTTATCCCAATAAACTTCAGCCAGTTGATATGATGAACCTTGAATGGTTTCTCCAACCAAGTAGCGATCTGAACTCTCATTGACCTTAATCACTGCTGACGAGTAGCGACTTGGCTGTCCCACCACCACACCTTGCAATACCATATTTAACTGCGCGTCAGCTGCTGAACTACGATTTTCCTGAAACAAGGCAAAAGAGCTAATATTAGGAACTTGCGTTTGCTGTGAACCCAATTCAACTCGGTCTAACTGCATGGCTTGTGGCGGTGCAATCAATAACCAAAATAAAGCGGCTAACTTCCAGCACAGGTACAAAATTATTAAAGCCAAGACCACAGGTGCAAGTCGATCTGTTTGCTTCCAATTGATCTCGCGGATTTTTTCGAAATAGTCAGCCATCAGTTCACCCCACTCAATAGGGGTTGACGCGAACTAATCACATACGTATCTAATCCGGCCTTACCTTCATAGGAAGCAACATTCATCAAAAAGCGCTGGGTTAATTGCACATCCAACATGAGGTCTGGCTCAAGTGACAAATTCATCATTTTTTGTTCACGTTGATCTCGAACATCAATCGATAATTTGCCATTATCATCTTTTAATTGGGCCAACATGGCAGGCACATTCATTGACTCTTGACGCTGTGCAAAGCTAAAGGATAAATCCCCGCCTGCCCACTGCATCTCACCTGATGACTGACTAAATCCCTGTTGTGGCTTATATTTAAACTGCACGTCATTTAATTGAATGGCATTCGTTGGCCATTGCCAATCGGCAAAACTTTTTAAGGTTTCAGGAGCAATTTGACCCTCTAAGTTTTTAATACTAATACTTTTACCAAAACCATAGCCCATCACACCTTGTAGTTTGGTATTGCCACTATGAATCTCAACATTTGCACCCAAGCGCAATAAGATCAAGTCCCACGGGCGTGTGCTCCAGTTTAACGAGCCTTTCAAATTTCCTCGTGTCCAATCTGCTTGCCCGTGCCAAATATTGCCACTGACGTTATGTAGCATTTGGTTATTTTTATAAAATTTTGTAATGAGCCAAGCTGCAGGTACTTGCAGCATAACGAAAATTAAAAAACTGATCGCAGCAAAAATGAGCCACCGAATATTATTAGTTTTATTGATCATCCCACCACAACCGATCCATCAATTTTTTTCCATCATTTAAACATTTTTCTTTATAGACACATTATGCATACTTTTTCTTCATAGCCAATTCAAAGAGATAAAAAAACCAGGCATTTGCCTGGTTTAATTATCCTGAACTCAAGATATGACGATTTCATGAATTATTCTTAAATTAAGAAATCTTCTAGTTTCGCGCCTTTTTCCAACTCAGCCACTAACCAACGTGGTTGCTTACCACGACCAGTCCAAGTGTCATCTGCATTGGTTTTGCTACGGTAACGTGGCTCAACCGCTTTACGAGTTGATTTTTTACGTTTGCTTGAACCAAATTCAAGGATTTGTTCAACGCTTAAATCTAAATTTTCTGCAATTTCAACAATACGGTTGTACGCATCTTCAATCGCTTGATCTTTTTTAGATGCAATCAGTGCTTCAGCTTCTACTTGAAGCTTCTTTAACTCTTCAACTGATAAATTACTAATATCAGGCATAATCTTTAACTCCGAAATTTCATTTTAATAATGCTTATGAAAACTCGCTCATAATATTATAATAAAATTTTTATTCAATAAATAATTTTCATTTTACTACAATATTTTAACACGACTCCTTAAAATATATAAAGTTAAATTGTATTTAAATATTATTTCCCACTGAAATCTCTAAAGCTTTTATTTTGGTCTTTATACTTTCTGGAATTGAAGTTTTTTGTAGGGTAGTTTTATCCACGCACACAATAACTGCATCGCCTGTTGCAACGATTTTTTGTTGCTTTTCACTCCATAATATATAACTCATACGAAATGCACTATTCCTTAATTCTTCAACGCGCGTTGCCACTTTTAAAATATCAGGATAAATCACGGGGCTTAAATATTTACACTGGCTTGAAGCCACAACCGTAACCACAGACTGATCAAATATATCCAACTGGTCTAAAATAACCAATCCGCGCACTTTCCATATAACGATAATAATGCACGTTATTTACATGCCCAAAAGCATCCATATCCCCCCAAGCGACGTGTTGAGTATGAACCAATGAATATTGAGCTAAATCTTCTTGCATATAATGTCCTTATATTCGAATTTCCATAAAATTGGCATTATTTTCAAATATTAAATTTAATTGTTTGATCAAGTCATCCTGCTGATTTAAAGCTGACTTGATGCGTAAATAACTCATTAATACATCATCTGGATATAATTCTAACAATGCATCTGCTTCAGCTTGGCGTGCTGTCGCTTGGTAAATATTCCATTTTGCAAAACTAAAAACAGGCAGCGCAGGATACTTTTCTTCCCAACGTCGAATCTGCTGTTCTACAGCCACATAGTCAGGGTTTTGCTTCAGCATTTTTTGCTGGAACCACAAAAAGAACACTTCTTTGTTAAATTGCTGTTCCAGCAAATGAATAGCCAATTGCTCATGTTCCTGACTCATCTCTGGCATACGAGACAAGACTTTCAACCATAGCACTTTGACCGCATATTTACGCTCTGTAATTTGATCTTGCAGATCCAAATAACGCTGCTTTAAATGCTGTAAGTCATCGACATCAGCTTGATCAAATGCAGATAATAATTGTTCCAACCAAGCTTGTTTTGTCAGCTCATCTAAATGTCCATAACGTGTCGAACGCAAATACAACCAAGGAAACTGCAACGCAAACATGCCCCATAGCGTGGTTAGGCGCTGCTCATAGGCACTACTGACTTTTTGCAACCATGGCGATAGTTCATGTTGATTTAAAAATTCAAGATGCGTTAAAGCCTTTTCACCCTCTTGTTGAGATAAATAAATTTCAATCCGTTGCAATTCTGCAAGCTCAAAAGCCATTGGATTGGTCTGAGTTAATGCATTTAATGCTGTTTCATATTGTTGCTGAATCCAATATAAACGCGCATCGATCACCCCTTTTAATAATCCAGACTCAGTAAAAGCTTGCTGAATAAAGTTTTTTTGATCTTGCGCAGCATTTAAAAGCCAAATGACAGCCAATTGCTCATAGGGATGTAGTTTATTAAAACTAAAGACCGTTTCAGATTTACGTTGTTCTCGACTTAAATAACGTTTAACCGCATACCAAAACATTTGCACGATCAAACTCAGTAGTGCCAGCAATAATGCTAAAAACCAAATATTAGATTGAACTTGCCATTCACGCCAGTATAAATACACATAGCCTGCACCATGTCCAAAACTCAGCAAACTAATAATGGCAACAACCAATAAGCTAATAAATAAATAGGCCAATAATATATGTTTCATAGTCAATTATCCTATGAGTGCCCGAGTATTTAATAGCGGTACAGAAATAACCGGAATGTCCTTTAATTGTTCTAAACGCTGGCGTATCGGTTTTAATGAAGCATCTGGCAATTGCTGCATAATTTGCATAATTTCAGTAATTTCTTGTTGAAACTGAGGATATTGTCCTTGATTTAAAACCTGCTGAGCCAAAATTAAACGTAACTGCATTTCTTTTAATACCAAGCTACGCTGCATTAATACGGGACTCGGTTGTTCGACTGATTCGACTTGAATCCATTTTTGCCAAAAAGAAAGACCTTTTTGCTGCTCTTTTGAACTATAGGGCTTTAATATTTCTTTTTCTAACAATTGATCGATCGATTGCAGAGTATTTTTCACTTTATCAGACTGCAACTGACGCTCTGTCACATATTGCTTTAAGGTTTCACGGTCTTTTTGAATTACCTGATGCAAACTCATGCGCAGTGCAGGTGCCAAGCTCAACTGATCTAATTGTTGATCTAATTGGTTTAATTTTTCCAAAGCAACAGCAAATTGTTGTTGCTGCATGGCAAATTCAACCAAATCAAGTTGCTGGCCCACAACCAACATCGGCTCAATACTATGGGTCGCCTCAGCAGCAATCGAAGCATTCGATGTCGTTGCAGCCGACATCTCGGTCGTTGTGCCGCTCAACTGACGTTTCAAAGCCACGACCTGATCATTCAAACCTGCATTGCGCTGTTGCAATAAAGTTTGCTGTTGCATCAGTTCGGTTTGTTGAGCATTGACTTGAAATAGGTCAAAACTGAGTTTAGCCAACCAAAGTACGGCGACAATGACCACAACGACAAACAACTTCTTCATGTATTTCCCTGCACGACTTGCACATGCTGCAATATGTGTGTCGCGTTTAAATCTTCGAGTTGAATAATTTTAAAATCTTTGTTCAGTGTTATACGACTTTGCTCAAGTAGCTCGAACAACCTTACACCTAAAACTAAAAAATGTGCATGACTCAGCACTGATAAATGCGACTGAATCAAGTCAAGCCAATTGAGCCAACTGGCCTCACTGGTGATCAACATACAATACGGAGATGACAACTGATGTTCAGAAATGAGTGTTTTTACTTTTTGAATGGTCTCTTCTGGTAGATGCCGTTCATATAGCACAAAATTGAGAATCTGAATGCCACGTGCTAGCAACTGCTGCATCATAAATTGACGACCACCTTCACCGCGCCAAAATGCAACGCAAGCCCCGGCCTCTAATTGTTCTAAATGGCTTAAGGTGAGCATTCCCTCCGAGGTTTCCACCTGCGGTACGACACTGTGAATGCCATAATCAGCCAGCTTTGCTGCAGTTGCATCACCGACTGCAACCCATTGAATATGTTCGAGCTGATCAAGTGAAATACCCGCCTTACGCAAACCTTGCATTCCAAAGGTAACCGCAGAGGGGCTCACCACAACCAATACATCCGCAGCACTCAACTGGGCGTAGCACGCTGCCAATGCTTCTGACCATGCCCGTGGCTTGAGCTCAAGTAATGGAAGCTCAGCCACAGCAACACCCGCAGAGCGCAGCGTCAAGCTAAGCTGCGTTGCACGATCTGCTGGACGTGTATTGATAAAAAGCATGTATTAATACAGTGCCTTTAAAATTTCACCTGCACCTTGAGCTAACAAGTCTTGTGCCAATTTGACACCGAGCTGTTCAGCTTGTTCAGGAAAACCTACTTGCTGTGCTTTCAACAAGGTTTGACCGTCAACACTACCGACACGACCTTCCAAATGAATCCGACCATTTTCTAAGGTTGCATAACCTGCAATCGGTACTTGGCAGCCACCTTCTAGATATGCATTAAAAGCACGTTCTGCGCGTACACAGGCATTGGTCTCTGCATGCATTAAGGGCAAAATTAAATCCAATACAGCTTGATCTTGGCTACGACATTCTAGGCCCAATGCACCTTGTCCAACTGCAGGTAAACTCACAACAGGCTCAAGAGTATGACGAATACGCTCTGCTAAACCCAGACGCTTTAGCCCTGCACTCGCCAAAATAATCGCATCATAGTTACCCGCATCGAGTTTAGATAAACGCGTACCCACATTGCCACGCAGATCAATAATCTCGAGGTCTGGACGTTGTTTTAAAATTTGGCATTTGCGGCGCAAGCTCGATGTCCCAACCTT
The DNA here is from genome assembly GCF_057480965.1 of Acinetobacter sp. P37. Lineage (NCBI taxonomy): Bacteria > Pseudomonadati > Pseudomonadota > Gammaproteobacteria > Moraxellales > Moraxellaceae > Acinetobacter > Acinetobacter sp. P37. Next base: position 12,873 of record NZ_JBLIYY010000012.1, read on the forward strand.
CGCACCTTGTGGTAAATCATCAAAACTGTTATAGGTATTTGAAACGAAAGCATCTAATGGATCTTCACGCTCACAAATCACGGCCAAGCTTAAACCTTCAGGCAATACCATCGGCACATCTTTCATCGAATGAACTGCTAAGTCTGCACGACCATCCAACAACGCCGCTTCTAATTCTTTTACAAATAATCCTTTTCCCCCAATTTTGGCTAAAGGGGTATCTAGAATCTTGTCACCTTGGGTCACAAAAGTCACCAACTCAACTTTCAAATTTGCATGAAGTGCTTCTAAGCGTGCACGAATATGTTCCGCCTGCCAAAGTGCAAGCGGGCTTTGTCGAGTTGCGATCTTAAGGATATTCATAAATTTTAAAATACAGTCTATAGGGCTATTATTCTAAACTTAACTTGCTCAGTTGAAAATGCAAGCTTAATTCGCAATGTGCTTTGACCCTTGCCCTATAATTTTTGTATTCGCTCACGCAAATTCGGTAAATGTCGACGGCTGACCGCCAAACGTTCTTCTAAATCTCGACAACGCACCTGATATTGCCCCGAGCTTACGACTTCCAAACCATCTAAAAAGCTCACAGACACCAAGGCATTGCGATGAATGCGTATAAAACGATCACCAAATTCATGCTCTAAATCTTTCAGCGTTTCATCAATGAGTACGCTGCCATTTTTGTGCCGAACAGTGACATATTTCTGATCTGCAAGAAAATAGTAAATATTTTCCACAGGTACCAACTCTACACCACGATAGGTCTTTGCCGCGATTTGATGGCGGCTGATTTTAATTTCGTCCATATTTTCTTTTTGTTTTATCGTGCTCAATTGAGCTTGGGTTAATTTAGTTAAATGATCTAAAACCTGCTGCAATTCCTGTTGCATAACTGGTTTTAGTAAATATCCCTCTGCATTCGACTTAAATGCATCAAGTGCATGATGATCATATGCAGTGCAAAAAATAATAGCGGGCATGGGGTCTAATTCACGCAACAATTTCGCGCAAGTCAACCCATCCATTTCAGGCATTTGAATATCTAGTAAGATGACATCAGGCTCGAGGCTTTGAGCCAAGTCAATCGCTTGTTGACCATGTGAAGCTTTCGCAACCACTTGATGTCCAAGTTGAGTGACTAAACGTGACAATCGCTCTACTGCTAGAGGCTCATCATCACAGATTAGGATGTCCATTTCTCCTCCTTATCTCGTTAACGTCATTTATTTTTATTGGTCAACTGAGATTTCTATTTATATTGATATTGCACCACAGTCGTATACATTCCCTCGCCTGCGTAGGTTTGAAAAGTGACATGCTGACCATAATATGCCTCAAGTCTCTGTTTCACGTTTTCGATGGCAATACCATTCCCCTGACGTAATTTAATTGTATCCTGTGTATAGGGATTTGTAATAACGATATTAATTTGATTTTGTAATATTTCAATCAATATATTTATCGTACTCTTTGTCAAAATCTTTTCAACTCCATGAAAAATACTATTTTCTAATAAAGGTTGTAAAGTTAATAGTGGAATTTGTACTTGAGCGTATTGTTCAATACCTTCTAGTTTCCACTCCACCTTAAGCCGATCACCTAAACGCATTTGTTCAATGGCCAAATAACGCTGACACAGATCGATCTCATCTTTGAGACTTACCAACTTCAATTCTTGGAAACTTGCACGGAACAATCGAGATAAATTCAGTAGCATTTGCTCCGCTTTATCTGGGTCAATCGCAATCAAGCTAATCACATTGTTTAAGCTATTAAATAAAAAATGTGGATGAATCCGAGCTTGCATAGCCTGAATGCGTGAGTTTAACTCACTATGATGTTGTCGACCCCACTGTTCTCTTAAATATAAATATCGAAAACAAAATGCCCCAAGTAATACCCCATAGCTCAGATTTAAAACCACACCAGCAGTTAAAACGTCCGCACTCAAGCCAGTTAAACTGAAATTTCCACCAAAATAGATCAAGACATTTAAAATTAAGGTGGTGAACAACACCAAAGCTTGCAATAAAACAAACCCGCTAAACATGAGCATTTTCATGCTTAAACCACGCGTCTTACTCTGCAAAAGCTCTGAAAATGCAGCAAATGCCAATAAAATCCAGTTAATAAACAACACATGCTGCATGACACTGGAAAAACTTAAAGCATGCCACGATTGAGCTTGTGCCAAAGCCAAGACTAACGCCACAATATTGCCCGCAAGAAACAGCTCCCACAGATAGTGCCAACGGCCCATTTTTCCTGAAAATACAGAAATTGTCATAGACCTAAACCCTGTCTAAAAGTTTGATCAACTTGCCCTTCGGCAACTGGGTTCGAATTTGCTATACTCTTGCTCAGTTCTATGCTTTTTATCTTATTGAGCCGACATGACCACATCTTCTAATTCCTCAAATCCGTCACAAGCCCAAACTTCAGGCATGTGGGGCGGTCGTTTTTCCGAAGCTACTGACGCTTTTGTTGCTGAATTTACAGCATCTGTACAGTTTGACCAACGCTTTTATAAACAAGATATTGCAGGTTCAATTGCACATGCAACCATGCTTGCAAAAGTTGGCGTTCTAACTGAACAAGAGCGTGACGATATTATTAATGGCTTAAACACCATTAAAGCAGAAATTGAAGCGGGTAACTTCGAATGGCGCATTGACCTAGAAGATGTGCACATGAATATTGAGTCACGCTTGACTCAACGTATCGGTATTACAGGTAAAAAACTACACACCGGTCGTAGTCGTAATGACCAAGTTGCAACCGATATCCGTCTGTATGTTCGCGACGAAATTGATGCGATTTTAGAATTATTGAAAAAATTACAAAAAGGCATCCTAGGCTTAGCGGCGAAAAATACCAATACCATCATGCCAGGCTTCACGCATTTACAAACTGCACAGCCAGTGACTTTTGGTCACCATTTAATGGCGTGGTTTGAAATGTTGGTACGTGACTCAGAGCGTTTAATCGACTGCCGTAAACGTACCAACCGTATGCCTTTAGGTTCTGCTGCACTTGCAGGAACAACCTACCCAATTGACCGTGCATTCACTGCCGAATTACTAGGTTTTGAAGCTGTCGCTGAAAACTCTTTAGACGCCGTATCTGACCGTGATTTTGGTATTGAATTCAATGCGGCAGCATCACTCATCATGATGCATTTATCACGCATGTCAGAAGAAATGATTCTTTGGACATCGGCTCAGTTCAAATTTGTGAACATCCCTGACCGTTTCTGCACTGGCTCTTCAATCATGCCGCAAAAGAAAAACCCAGACGTTCCTGAGTTGATCCGTGGTAAAACTGGCCGTGTATATGGTGACTTGATGAGCCTATTGACCCTGATGAAAGGTCAACCATTGGCATACAACAAAGACAACCAAGAAGATAAAGAACCACTATTCGATGCAATCGATACTGTTCGTGGCTCACTCATGGCATTTGCCGACATGATCCCTGCACTAGTGCCAAACATTGACATCATGCGTGAAGCAGCGCTGCGTGGCTTCTCAACTGCAACTGACCTTGCCGACTACCTGGTTAAAAATGGCGTGGCATTCCGTGATGCACATGAGATTGTGGGTAAAGCAGTTGCTCTCGGTGTTCAAGAAGGCAAAGACCTTTCAGAATTAACCCTTGAGCAACTTCAACAGTTCTCTGACTTGATTCAAGCGGATGTCTTCGAAAAAGCTTTAACACTCGAAGCATCTGTCAATGCACGTAACCACATTGGTGGTACTGCACCTGCTCAAGTTGAAGCAGCAATTGAACGCGCGCATGCACGTTTAGAAAAACTTTACGCATAACTTTTTCAAGTTAAATGGAGTATTGATATGTCTCGACAAGTTTTTTGCCGTAAATATCAGGCTGAAATGGAAGGTTTAGACTTTGCACCATTCCCGGGTGCGAAGGGACAAGAATTGTTTGATACGGTATCTAAACAAGCTTGGCAAGAATGGCTAAAACACCAAACGACGTTGATCAATGAAAAACGTTTAAACGTGTTTGAAGCTGACGCGAAAAAGTTCCTTGAAGAGCAACGTGAAAAATTCTTCAGCAATGATGAATCTTTAGAAAAAGCCGAAGGCCTAAAGCCTGAGTAAAACTTAAAGCGTTGCTTTAAGTTTTACGCAAGACAAGCGAAGCGCGTAGCTTCAAATGTCAAAAAGGAGTCTAAAAAGGCTCCTATTTTTATACTCCGCCACGCCGCAAGACAAGCAGCTATGCCGTGCGTAGACTTTAATTGAAAAGAATCTCCAATCTTGGGGATTCTTTTTTATTGCTCTAAAAATTAGCAAGACAAGCGAAGCGCGTAGCTTCAAACTTCAAACTTCAAACTTCAAACTTCAAAAAGGAGCCTAAAAAGACTCTTTTTTTGTGCTTCGGAGCACTGCTATTTTCGCAAAACAAAGATGATGTCTGTGTAAGCTTTCATTCAGAAATGGTCTTCATCATTACTGAAATATCTTTTATCCATTGATCAATTTTATTTAAACTTAAATAAATGAATTTATTATTTAAATAATGTTAAATGTATTTTTATCATCACATATATCGATTTTTATTGTTTAAATCCAAACAAAACCTACCAAAGTTATCGGCCAATTTGTATCAAAAATTCTTAATGTAAATTTGTGATACATTTCTCAATAAAACACAACATTACACTACAATAAACTCCATGTATTTCTAAATCTGCTTTCCTATAATAGCAATCAAGAAGATGGAAACGTCTTCCATAATAGCGATAAGTAACCCCGATTTTCCTTCCCAGATTTCCCCCAAAATCTGGGAATTTTTTTATCCAAAATTTGCGCTAACATCTCACATTTAACTTCAAGCTCCAATCAAATGAAGCGCTATTCAAACTAGTCAACCCCTCAATTTTTTCTAAAAACTCGGCAATAAAAAAGCCCCGATCACGGAGCTTTTAATAACTACCTTTAAATCAAGGTTGCTTTAAATACGGCCATGCGGCTTTTAAATAAATAAACATCGACCATAACGTTAAAACTACGGCTGTATAGAGCAATCCATACGCCAACATTTCTAGGGGTTGCCAATTTAGCAAGAATACTGAAATCGCAATCATCTGAAATGCTGTTTTATATTTACCAACGGTTGAAACCGCAACACTGGTACGGGCGCCTAATTCAGCCATCCATTCACGAAGCGCAGACACCGTGATTTCACGTGAAATAATTACAATCGCTGCAAAGGCCATCGAAATAGTCGGTTGCCATTGCACCAAGACGATCAACGCAGTTGCGACCATCAGTTTATCTGCAACAGGATCGAGAAAACGTCCAAATGCTGAAGTCTGATTTAAACTTCTTGCAAGGTAGCCATCAAACCAGTCAGTGACAGCTGCGATCACAAAAATAGCGGTCAGCAATATATGACGTGACATGCTGGCAGCATGTTCACCCACGCCCATTGCAGGTGGCCAGTACGCCACCAACAAAAACACAGGAATTAAAGCAATTCGTGCCAATGTTAAAATATTAGGAATATTCAGGATTCGACCTGTTGTCATAGACACCCCAGTTTTCCCCTCATGCACGATGAAAATGCAAAATAATTTGAGGATTTATCCATCGTTAGTTGCACTCACTTTATACGAAATGCCCCTCAGTGTCACTAGGCAAACACCGTAACAGTCTGTCGCGCAATCGCTATCAACTGGTTATTTTCATCCCATAAATGAGCATATTCTGTAGCGTAGCCATCCGCGGCATAGTCGGTAAATACTTTATATTTAAGCCAATTATGTAAGTTTGATTGCAAGAGATGTACATAGGTCAATGTCCATGTTAAAGAACTCGCAGGCGCCATGGTTTTGTACATAGGCAGCACGCCGGGCGGCCACATATCCATCGAGACCATTAAGTCAGCAACAGTCATCTTACGGTTATCATGGCGTTCTGGATTAAAACGCATCCAACCACTAAAGTCAGGCTTTTTGCTTGCTGTACACGGATACTGCCCATCTACCCAGGCCAAATCCATTTGCTGAAAGCACTGGGGTGCAAGTGGATGATGTTCGGCAATCTTTAAGCTGCTCACTTCAGGAAAATTGGGTGCTTGACGCTCCTGATTGACGGCAATGCTTGATTCACGTGGAACACCAAAGCTCGCCAATAAAATGCTTTGTACGGCATCATCTTGCCAAAGTCGAACTTCGATAGTGGTGACGGATTTGCCCTGTCTTAAAATTTCAGCACTTAAACGCACGGGCGCCAATTGTACTGGCCCAACAAAGGTCACATTACAACTGAGTAAACGTCGCTGCGGATCTGCAATGATAGCAACGGCTTTGTGCATCATCATGCCAGCCACTAAGCCGCCATAGATCGTACGTCCTTGCAACCATCCTTCTGGAATCTCAACCCATTCATTGTGTTCAATATGTTGATACAACTGTGCGAGTGACATCATCATCCCTGATCATATTTTTGATTTTTATATCATTGTATAAAAATCAAATGATGTGAATGATCAGTGACTCATGCGTCAATGAGCATTTTGGCAAATTAAGACTTGACGCGTCATCGATTGGGGCTAGTTCACTCTATTCATGCAGAATTTTATAAATGGTACGTGCCATCACATCGCCTAAGCCCGGCACTAGTTTTAAATCATTTTCAGAAGCTTTGAGTACCCCCTGAATGCCACCAAAATGGGTCAACAGATCCCGACGACGTTTTGGCCCTAAGCCCGGAATCACCTCAAGTACCGATGAGCCGCGCTTTTTATCTCGTTTCGCTCGGTGTTTGGTAATGGCAAATCGGTGGGCTTCATCACGAACCTGTTGAATCAAATGCAGGGCTTTATGGTCTTCGGGCAATTGAATTTTTTCACCATCGGTAAAGTGCAATGTTTCCAGACCAGGTTTACGCCCCTCACCTTTCGACACCCCGACCATAAAGGCGTCAAGCTCGAGCTCCTGCATGACTTCCATCGCCATGTGTAATTGACCTTTACCCCCGTCAATTAATAGCAAATCGGGCAACATATGCTTTTTATAGCGGCGGGTCAGTGCTTGACGCATGGCAGCATAATCATCGCCTTCAGTAATGTCATTGATAGAAAATTGGCGATAGTCGCGCTTTCTTGCACCGCCAGCATCAAAGACCACACAAGACGCGATAGTTGCCTCCCCCATAGTGTGAGAAATATCAAAACACTCAATACTGTCAATCGGCCGCCCAACGACTTGCTCTAACTGATGAAAGCGCTCATTCAATTCAAAATGATCGGCCAATTTACCTTTAATAGCGTGCTGCACATTCATTTGTGCAAGTTCTTGCCATTCGGCACGGGTTTCTCGCACCTTATGTTTGATTTGAATTTTTTTATCAAAGTGCTGATGTAGTGCATCTTCCATGTCTTTGCGATCTGGAATATCGACATTGATGATGAGTTCTGCAGGGATTTCGTCTGCCACCTGAAAGTAGAAATTGGCAATGAAGTCCGAGAGCATTTGACCTAGATCATCACCCTGCATATCAGGGAAATAACTCTTTCCGCCGAGCATTTTGCCATTGCGCACATGCATAATTTGCACACAGGTCACACCGGCTTGATAAGCAATGGCAATGATATCTGCCTCACCTTTGACTTTATAAATTGCTTGCTGAGTTTGCACATCACGCAGCAGCGCCATACGATCACGATAAAACACCGCCTTTTCAAACTCGAGTGCTTCGGCCGCCGCTTCCATTTTTCCAATCAGCTCTTGATTGAGCTCTTTGGTGTCGCCTTGTAAGAAACGAATCGAGTTATTGACATCTTCTTTATAGTCTTCGGGTGAGATCAACCCCACACAAGGCGCTGAACAGCGTTTAATTTGGTATTGCAGGCATGGTCGTTTGCGCTGTGAAAAATAGCTATTTTCACACTGACGCACATTAAACAATTTTTGCAGCACCACCAAAGTGTCACGCGCGTTATAAGCACTCGGATAAGGCCCGAAAAACTTACCGGCCTGATGCTTCGCTTTGCCTCGCCCTGCGGCAATTCGTGGATAGGGTTTATCGGCTGAAATAAAGATATAAACATAAGACTTATCATCACGCAGCATGATGTTATACGGTGGACGATGCAGCTTAATCAGGTTTTGTTCGAGCAATAGGGCTTCCGTTTCAGAACGCACCACCAAGGTTCCAATATCATAAATACGGGCGACCAAGGCTTGCGTCTTGGGATGCTCAATGGTTTTCACAAAATAACTCGACACACGATTTTTTAAATTCTTTGCTTTACCCACATACAGCAACTCACCGTCTTTACCCAGCATGCGGTAAACACCGGGTAGAGTCGTCATATTGGCAAGAATTTTTTCAATATGTTCGCGTGCGTTTTCGTTCACTTTTGCCTTGTTCCGTCTTCGATATTGCTCTTTGACATGATGTGATGCTTTTACCTACATTTTCAAGCAATCCCGCAAATTTATTGTTGCTCATAGCAATGATCTGATTGCTAAAAGCTATTAATGCAAAATTCTAAATTTGCTATGCTCAAAACATCACGCTTTAGGAACATGATGCATGACGAACGCCAATCCCGCCATCCATGTCGTACACCCGACAACTTCGACGCATAGCACTGCTGAAAAAAACCGTTTGATGGGTAAGCCGCGTTTTCATTTTGAAGCGCATGACGTTATGCAACGCCTAAAGCAACGGATCATTGGACAAGAAGCAGCATTAGACGAAATTGAAAAAATGCTGCATGTGGTCAAGGCTGATTTTTCCAGTCCTGAACGACCGCTCTCCGTAACCTTAATGCTTGGACCGACAGGTGTTGGTAAAACCGAAACTGTGCGTTTAATCAGTGAAGTGATTTATGGCCGACCTGATGCCTTTTGCCGTATTGATATGAACACGCTCGCACAGGAACATTATGCGGCTGCCATTACTGGTGCGCCTCCGGGCTATGTCGGTTCTAAAGAAGGCCATAGTTTATTTGATGAAGTTGCCATTGCAGGTAGTCATACCCGTCCGGGCATCGTGCTTTTTGATGAACTGGAAAAAGCGTCAACCGAAGTGCTTCGCGGCTTAATGAATGTGCTAGATAGCGGAAAATTAACCCTAACCTCAGGTACAAAAACCATCGACTTTCGTAATTGTATGATCTTTATGACCAGCAATGTCGGTGCACAAGCGGCACAGCAATATCTAGATAAGTTAAATTTTTTGCCCGAAAAAATACAAAAGGTTTGTCTCAAGCGCGTGCCGGTCAGCAGCATTATTGAAAAAGTCATGCAACGTAAATTCGACCCTGAATTTATTAACCGTATTGATCGTGTATTGCAATATCAACCCGTTCAAAATGATGCCTTGCCCCGTTTGGTCGAAATTGAGCTGGAAAAACTTAATCAACGCCTACAGCATCAAAAACGCAGTATCAAACTCACAGATGCAGCCAAAGCACATTTTTATCAGAACCATGATATTCGTTATGGCGCACGACATTTAGCACGAAAAATACGGGTTGAACTTGAACCTATTGTGGCGGTGTATTTTTTGAATCATCCCGAACAAACTAAAATACACCTAGATGCACAACTTGGACAATTGTTTATTATTAAATAATTCACTGGTCTTTAAAAGGCATGCTCACATACCTTTATTCAGCATTCTTATATTTATTGGATTGGAACACCAATCGCTTTAGCAAAAGCTTGCGGATCTTTCGGTGAAACCATGACGAAATTGCGTTCTCCATTCTGTATATATTCAATTTTTAAACGTTTAATGGAAAGCGCAGGTGCCGCAGATAAATCCTGACTTGCACTGATGCGTTGGATATTCTGCAAAGGAATCTGCCAATGTAGAAACATGCTACGGATGTTTAATTCTGTAGCGGAAATTTGATAACGTGTATTGAATATTGGCCACCACAGCAGTAATACCGTTAAAATATACACCGCAGTATGAAGAGGATATTGTTGCATCGTGCCTTTGGCCTGCATGGTGAGTAATAATTGAATGAGTAAACCGCTCATACAAACAATAAACGCCACCACCCACCAATCTTTTTTTGAACGAAAAACTTGCATCTTATCCCCCATCAACTGCTTTTATTCTATACAAGATTTTGAAGGATGCATCTGCTATTTCAGCTTTTATTTTTGCAGGAAATAAGCGTATTTATCACATTATTTTCAAGAATATAGAGATCCATTTAGCTCAAGTACCGCTATTCATCTATTGTTATTTTTGCCGTTCTTTAAGCTCGGATCACGCTTCTTTCGGCAAGGGTTGTTCCTGCAAACGTTTATAATTCTTTTTCTCTTGATACATTTTAGCATCGGCTTGTTGTACCAAGCTCATGGCATCTACATAGCCTTGCTGATGGTCTGTTTGGCACAGCCCAATACTTAAACTTAAGCCTGCTTCCATTTCAGCCACCGCTTCTAATAAACGCGGGATAAAACTCCCTTCCACATGCTTTTCACTGCAACCAGGCAAGACCAAACAAAATTCGTCTCCGCCATAACGGAAGCAATGATCATCTAAACGTGCAACCGACTTTATGGCCGCAGCAACCGTTTGTAGTACCTGATCTCCACGTGGATGACCTTGTTCATCATTGATCTTTTTAAAATCATTGATATCAATAAACACTACTGTTACGGGTTCATGATTACGCTGTGCGGTATATAAAATACTGGTCAATAAGGTCGATAAATGCCGGACATTTAAGAGTCCTGTTAATGGATCGCGCTGTGAAAGTTCTTCCATTTCTTGTGCACGAAACTCTAGCGCATGCGCATACTGTTCCATTTTTTCACGGGAGATCTTCACCTCATTAATCAAACTCCACACATAGGTTTCCACCACCAATGTAGTGTCGAACATAAAGAGCTTTTCCAAGGTGTTAATAATCCGCTGATATTGTTCCGTATCATTAAAGGTACGCTGAATTAAGCGAAACAACATGGTCTTTAGGGTATGCACCGCAGAGAGATACAATTTCGGCTCTACACCTATACGCTTATGAACCAAACCAATCCGTAAACGGTTATTCACATACGCGCTGTCATAGCGCCCGGAAAATAAATCCAATAAATATTGATGCTGCGCGCGTTGCAAACGCTTCAAGGTATCAAGATCACCAATCAAAGTGGCAATTTCTGGAATTGAGGTCTGATTTTCATAAAATTCATCGACCATACTGTCGAGTATCGGCGCCACAATTCCACCAATCGAAGCCAGTTCCGCCAGCTCTAAATCAGTCAAGCCAAGCAACTGTTTACGTCGTTCTATATCTTGCATCGAAATATGCATTTGATGCATCAATGTTTGGTTGGTTGCTTTCATGAATCGGATACCCTTCCCGCCAAATCAATCCCTTCAGGCGTTTACACGGGGTTTCTATGCAGTAGGTCTTCATGCCTGCATGCAAAGCTTCCACCGTTTTCACCCTTGGGTTTTGGCTATCATTGATGATGACACTTTTCTTTCAGCTCAACGGTTTTGCATGGGCTTAAGTTTGGACGTCAACATCATATTCCTCGTCTATTGGCTCATTTTTTCTGGCATATTCTGGCTAACGCTATTTCTGCTTTTGGCTGATTTGCTCTGCATGATTATTTTTATTCTGCTTGCACGATAACTGATATTTCGCTGACTGTCAGCATAAAAAAACGCCCCTAAGGGCGCATTTTTTCAATATTTATTCTACTTTTAAAATAAATATGGACGTACAAAAATCAGGAAAAACAACCCCAACATTAGGAACCACTTTAAAAAGTAATACAGTGAACGATTGGTTTTTTTCAAGGCTTTGGCTTTTATGCGAATTTGATAGACATAGCCAAATACTTTATTTAAACCACCCGTTTTATCACCGCTTTCATTCGGTGAACTTGCAGCAGTCATGACATTTTTACCAAACCAATGGTTAAAAGCTTCCATCCACTTCGACTTTAATGGCCGTTCAACGTCTGCAAAGAAAATGATCCGGTTCTGATCCGTTTTATTTTCAGCATAGTGAATATAGGTTTCATCAAACACCACACTCTCGCCGTCACGCCATGAGTACCGCTGACCATCGACATCAATAAAACAGCGGTCGTCATTGGGCGTCAATAAGCCCAAGTGATAACGCAATGAACCGGCATAGGGATCTCGATGACGGACTAAACGACTGTCGGGCGCCAACTCGGTAAACATCGCAGCTTTAATGGTGGGTAGGTTTTTTAATAAAGCCGTAGTTTTTGGGCAAAGTTCAGCAGCCGAAGGATGGGCTGAGTCATACCATTTTAAATAAAAGCGTTTCCAACCTGTTTTAAAGAACGAGTTAAATCCAAGATCATCATAAGTACTCGATGCTTTGATGCCCCCTTTTTCATACAAGGCCTTGGCTTCATCACGAATCATTTCCCAGTTTTCATCTAAGACTTTTAAATCTTTAAAATGCTGCGTGTCGATATAGGGTTGACTCGGCACTTTTGAAAACATGTACATGAGAAAATTGATTGGTGCGAGCAATGTCGAATGATCAAAAAACTGACGATAAAATGAATGACGGACTTTACCGCGTTGCTGAATATAAAACGCAGAAATGACAAAGACCGCCAGGATAATCCACTTAATCATATGAGGACCTGGTGCTAATAAGCATTGTGCTTAATGAAAAATTAACTTTTGAGAACGCGGCGAGTATAGCATAGTGCTCAGTGATGCCTAAATAAGCAGCATAGAACACTGTGTCTCAGCAAAGATGGATGACAATGTTAAAAGTGAATTGACCATTCTGCCGAAAAATACACTTGCTTTTTTCTTGAATTTTTCATTCGCATCTCAATCTATAGCTTACATTTATAAAAAAATGTGAACTGAAACATAAGCTTCAACATATTTAATTAGAGCGATAGCCTTTAAAGGCAGATCCGAAGGCTATTTCCAAAAGAAATTTTGATGACCCTAGCGTCACGGCTTGATACAACTTGTTATGTTCTTTTTAGATATAGTTATCGTAAGATTAGCGAGGCATATAGTGTACGCAGGAACCGCGTACTCGCTTCACAACATCAACTTAGAAGTCCTCCAAAATAAAGGAGATCAGGCATGATCCACGCTGGCAATGCCATTACCGTCCAAATGCTTTCGGACGGAATTGCAGAATTCCGCTTTGACTTACAAGGTGAGTCGGTCAACAAATTTAACCGCGCAACAATTGAAGATTTTAAAGCTGCAATTGACGCTGTTAAAGCAAACGGTGACATCAAAGGTTTAATCGTTACTTCAGGTAAATCTACATTTATCGTGGGTGCAGATATCACTGAATTCGGTGACAACTTCGCTCAAGGCGAACAAGCGATTGTGGATTGGGCATTGCCTGTTCACGACATCTTCAATGCGTTTGAAGATCTAAACGTTCCTAAAGTTGCTGCAATCAATGGTATGGCATTGGGCGGCGGTTTTGAAATGTGCTTAGTGTGTGACTATCGTGTGATGTCAGAAGCTGCACAAGTTGGCCTTCCAGAAATCAAACTGGGTATCTACCCTGGTTTTGGTGGTACGGTTCGTTTAAGCCGCGTGATTGGTATCGACAATGCGGTTGAATGGATGGCAATGGCTGCACCGAAAAAGCCGGCTGCTGCGCTCAAAGACGGTGCTGTTGATGCAGTTGTTGCTGCAGACAAACTACAAGACGCTGCAATTGACCTTGTGAAACAAGCGATTGCTGGCCGTGTAGACTGGAAAGCAAAACGTCAAGAAAAATTAGATCCTGTTAAATTGAACATGCTTGAACAAATGATGGCATTCAATACAGCGAAAGGTGCAGTTCTTGCTAAAGCAAACCCTGCACAATACCCAGCGCCAAAACTTCTTCTAGACTCATTACAAGCAGGTGCAAGCCTTCCACGTGATGAAGCATTGAAAATCGAAGCGCAAGGTTTTGCTAAAGCGGCTGTGACTCCACAAGCAGGTGCGTTAATTGGTTTATTCCTTAACGACCAAATTGTGAAGAAAACTTCGAAGAAATATGAAAAAGGTGCTCACCCTGTCAACCAAGCTGCTGTACTAGGCGCAGGTATCATGGGTGGTGGTATTGCTTACCAAGCAGCAAGCAAAGGCACACCAATCATCATGAAAGACATTGGTAACCCACAATTGGCGTTAGGTATGTCTGAAGCGAACAAATTGTTGACTAAACAAGTTGATCGCAAAAAAATGACTGCGGCGAAAATGGGTGAAACTCTTGCGCGCATCCGTCCGACTTTAAGCTATGACGAGTTTAAAGAAGTGGACATCGTGATTGAAGCAGTTACAGAGAACCCTAAAGTTAAGGGTATCGTACTTGCTGAAACTGAGAAGAATGTTCGTGAAAACACGATCATTGCGTCTAACACATCAACCATTTCAATCACACGTTTGGCTGAAAACCTAGAGCGTCCTGAAAACTTCGTAGGTATGCACTTCTTTAACCCAGTTCACATGATGCCATTGGTTGAAGTGATCCGTGGTGAAAAGACGTCTGCTGAAGCGATTGCAACGACTGTAGTTCTTGCTCAGAAAATGGGTAAAACCCCAATCGTTGTCAATGACTGCCCGGGCTTCCTTGTAAACCGCGTATTGTTCCCTTACTTCGGTGCATTTGACCTTTTACTGAAAGACGGTGCTGACTTCCAGCAAGTTGATAAAGTGATGGAAAAATTCGGCTGGCCAATGGGTCCTGCTTACCTCATCGACGTTGTGGGTATCGACACAGGCGTACACGGTGCAGAAGTGATGGCGGAAGGTTTCCCTGACCGTATGAAGCCTGACTTCAAAGGTTCAATTCAAACGATGTATGAAGCAAAACGTTTGGGTCAAAAGAATGACGTTGGTTTCTACAAATACGAACTTGACCGTAAAGGTAAGAAAGCCAAAGTGGTTGATCCAGTGGCTTACGAACTTGTGGCTTCTGTTGCAACTGCGGAAAAACGTGAATTTGATGCTCAAGAAATCATTGACCGTATGATGCTGACGTTCTGTAACGAAACTGTTCGTTGCCTAGAAGACAACATCGTAGCGACTGCTGCTGAAGCAGATATGGCGATGATCATGGGTGTAGGTTTCCCTCCATTCCGTGGTGGTCCATGCCGTTACATCGACCAAACAGGTGTCGCTGAATACGTAGCACTTTGCGACAAATATGCGTATTTAGGTAAGGCTTATGAAGCGCCACAAATGTTGCGTGACATGGCTGCTAACAACAAAAAATTCTACGGTTAAGGAGCAACGTGAATGGCTACTTTAAATCCACGTGACGTTGTCATCGTTGATGGCGTACGTTCAGCAATGGGTAAAACCAAAAATGGTATGTTCCGTAACGTCCGTGCTGACAGCTTATCTGCTGAATTAGTACGCGCGCTTGTTGCTCGTAACCAGTTTGATACCAATGAAGTTGAAGACGTAATCTGGGGCTGTGTAAACCAAACCCTAGAGCAAGGTATGAACATTGGTCGTAACATTGCGTTATTGGCTGATCTTCCAAAGACTGTTGCAGGTCAAACAGTGAACCGTCTTTGTGGTTCTTCTATGCAAGCAATCCACACGGCGGCTGCGCAAATTGCAACCAACCAAGGTGATATCTTCATCATTGGTGGTGTAGAGCACATGGGTCACGTTGGCATGATGCACGGCATCGACATCAACCCAGAAGCGTCTAAGCATTATGCAAAAGCGTCTAACATGATGGGCTTAACTGCTGAAATGTTAGGTCGTATGAACGGTATTTCTCGTGAAGAACAAGATGCGTTTGGTGTTGAATCACACCGCCGTGCTTGGGCTGCAACACAAGAAGGTCGTTTCAAAAATGAAATCGTGGGCGTTGAAGGTCACGATGCAAATGGCTTCAAAATTCTGTGCGATATCGATGAAGTGATTCGTCCTGATGCAAACCTTGAAGCATTCCAAGCTTTACGTCCAGTATTCGACCCGAAAGGCGGTACAGTAACTGCTGCAACATCTTCAGCTTTGTCTGATGGTGCTTCTGCAATGTTGCTGATGTCTGCTGAACGTGCTCAAGCTTTAGGTCTTAAGCCACGTGCTGTGATTCGTTCTATGGCGGTTGCAGGCTGTGATGCTGCGATCATGGGTTATGGTCCTGTACCAGCAACTCAAAAAGCGCTTAAACGTGCTGGCTTGTCAATTGCTGATATTCAAACGTTTGAATTGAACGAAGCGTTCGCAGCACAAGGTTTGTCTGTTCTTAAAGGCTTAGGCATTTATGACCAACAAGACCGTGTGAACTTGAACGGTGGTGCGATTGCATTAGGTCACCCATTGGGTTGTTCTGGTGCGCGTATCACAACGACTTTACTGAACGTTATGGAACAGCAAGATACACAAATCGGTCTTGCGACGATGTGTATCGGTCTTGGTCAAGGTATCGCGACGATTATCGAACGTGTTTAATGTTTAGTTAAATACTGAGATAAAAAGAAACCCCGCTTATTGCGGGGTTTTTTTATTTGTTAACTAAACTCACATGAATACATACTGAAAATCCCTTCTCCCTCTAGGATGAGCAGCATGCTCCGCAAGAGGATGAGGGAATTTTTTCATATAAATCCTCTCCCTGAGCGGTATTCTGCGCAAGTCTCCTTAAAAGGAGAGGGAAATTTCATAGTGAAATAAATTTTGTTCAAAAATCTTCAACAATAAACCGTGCTAAACAAACCGTAAAAACGTCTCAGCATATTTTTAAAGTTAATACGTTAATTCTCGATTTTCAGCGATTTTTGAATTATGGTAAGGCCTGAACTAAAACTTAAATATGCATAACAATGATAAATAAACGACTTCACTACCTCTTAAAGATGAGCTGCCTAAGCACTTTTATTTTTCTTACAGCTTGCGCTACAAATAATGAAATCGGTGAACTCTCCCGTGATCTGTTTCAAAAATACGAAACAAAATATGCATGGAGAACAATCCTTGAAGATGATGTGATCGCATTTGGCAAACCCGCTAAAGCAATACCCAATGAACCAATCGATAGCATCGTAGTCGCAGGCAATAAATACAGCTATGTGATCAATAAAGGCGGTGCTGATTTTATTCAACTGATTAGCCAACTCAATCCACAATATATTCGTCTCCATCGAGAACTTGACTTTAATTCTCCGAGCCCGAACAGCACTAAATTTAGCGGAAGCTTTAAATTTTATTATGCGCCTCCCAATGGAACACTAAGTCCTACGGAAAGGGCATTATTCAACCAATATGGCGTAGCACCATGTGATTGTTCAAAGGCAGAACAGCAAGATCATCTCTTTAACTTAGAAATTGCAGGTACGGTTTACCCAAAAGTTGCGAATGCCGCAGATTTAAAGCCCTTAAGCCATCCATATAAGATCCGTATCCAGCATTACGAAGACCAAAGTGGCTATGTCAAAAAGTCAGGGCAGGAAAAATTGGCAGAATTACCACTATTGCCTTTAACACTCACAATCGACATCATTCAATTGCCTTTAAAAGCTTTAGGCTTTATTTATCAGCCTTAAATCAGAGTATGATCATATTCAATTGGTTGAATTTTCTAAGTACACATACACCCTGACTAGCTCAAAAATGGTTCCCTTTTTCCAATTTAAGTAAAGTAAGTGTTGAGTTGATCACCAATCCTTCAACTCAACATCCTACAATTCTTGGCTTAAATTTTCTGCGCCAACAAAGTCGCAAAATGCTGTTGAATCCGCTGCCCTTCGGCATCCACCCGATGCAGCTCACCGACATTTTCATTGTATTTCACAATATTCCAGCCTTCATACAACGCACTTAACTCTCCTGCTTTAAAGCTAAATGGAAAGTCAGGCTGCGCAGGTAAATCAGGCGTATCCATCGCACAGACGATCAGGTTATAGCCATTTACACTTGTCGCTTGCTGCATCTGCTGAATCAGCGGCTTGACTGTATTGGCCTCTAAAAACATCATCACCACGGTACAGCAAATAAAGTCGTATGTACCTGTAATGCTTGGGTCAGCGTTTAGATCACGCTGCTGTACATGAATATTTTCAATGCCTTCCGCAGCGATTACCTCTTCCAGCTTGTACAAACTGTGTGGGTTCACATCCCATGCATCCACCTCAAAACGCTGCTCAGACAACTGACTTAAGTACAGCGAATTACGCCCCTGACCACAGCCGACATCCAAAGCTCGACCACCTTGCAAATATGGTGTTGCTGCCAAAAGTTC
The DNA here is from genome assembly GCF_057480965.1 of Acinetobacter sp. P37. Lineage (NCBI taxonomy): Bacteria > Pseudomonadati > Pseudomonadota > Gammaproteobacteria > Moraxellales > Moraxellaceae > Acinetobacter > Acinetobacter sp. P37. The sequence continues at coordinate 31,098 of NZ_JBLIYY010000012.1, forward strand.
TGAGTGTGTTGGGCTGAGCTGATACTTTTTATAAAAATAATCCTGTGCTAAGCAATAAAAACTTAACTGACATTGCACATCGTCACTCGCAGAGACAATCTTGTGCCACGCCTGTGGTTCGATAAACGGCGGTGGTAGGTCTGGACTAAATACATGCGTCGAGAGGACATTTCCAGACGCATCTAACATGGCAAAATTTACTTCACCTTGCAGCACGGTGAGTTTTGCCCATGTGCCTGCTTTGGTATTGTGCTGTTGTTTAAAACCTTGTGGAATCGACTGCTGCGTCCACACAGGGAGCTGTTTATAACAAATAATCTGCTGCATCTGTCGTTATCCCTCATGCGACGTTATTTTTATGCCATACCAATGGCGGAAATGTATATTCACCATAACGGCTTTAACAGTGATTTTAAATCAGCTTTGAATTGAAAATTTCGAATGCTGTGGAATGTACGCTGTTTTTGTTTGTTTTTCTGCGTAACACCATGTTATCCGTTTGTAACATTGGTGGAATATTCACACAATCGAATCCCTCACTCTGTGCCGTGTAACCTAAGTACTGTTGATAAGGCATAAAATTTACAATGCCTTATTTTAACTAAGTTTTATAGAGTGATGACTATGAACGCGATCAAAACTACTTTAGCTGTTGCTTTAGTTGCTGCTACAACTTCTGCTATGGCAACTACTGCTGTAGAACAAAAACCTGCGACTGCTATTGAAGCTGTAAAAGCTCAAGCTGCACAAGCAAAAACTGCAACTGTAGCTGCTGCTCAAGCAACTAAAGATGCTGCTAAAACTCAAGTGGCTGTTGCAGAAAAAGCGACTCAAACTAAAACTTTAACAGTGAAAGAAACCACTAAAGCAAAAACTGCTGACATGAAAAAAGCAGTTGTAGAAAAAGCAGCAGCAACTAAAGAAACTGCAGTTGCAGCAAAAGATGCAACTGTAGCAAAAACTGTAGCGGCTAAAGACGCTGTTGTTGCGAACACTGTTGCAGCAAAAGACGCGACTGTAGCAAAAACTGTAGCAACTAAAGATGCTGTCGTTGCAAAAACTGTTGAAGCAAAAGATGCAGCTGTAGAAAAAGCAACTGATGCAAAAGAAGCTGTTGAAACTAAAACTGAAGAAGTAAAAGCTGAAGCGAAAAAAGACTGTGCTAAAAAATGTGCAGAGAAAAAAGCTGAAGCAGCGAAAGCTGAGAAAAAAGGTTTCTTTTCTTGGTTCAAAAAAGCAGCTTAATCGTTGATTAAATGCTAAAAAAGATGCCTTCTCGGCATCTTTTTTTATGCCGATTTAGACCGCAATGCTGCTTTCTGCCAACGGAATAATCTTTTGATAAACAAACTGATTTTTCCCTTGTGATTTCGCCTGATATAAGCAGGCATCGACATGTTGTAGAGTCGTGGAGTAATTGGATAAACTCAACTGTTGAAACTCGGCCAAGCCCATACTAAAGCTGACATCTAGCCTTAATTGATTTTTTCGAAACGGTACATGTTCACAGCGTTCCAAAATCGTTTCACACAACATTTTACCCTGTTCCAAATCGGCACCTTCAAGCAAAATTAAAAATTCTTCACCGCCCCAGCGACTGATAAAACTCGCGCGTGGACTACAATTTTTTAAGATTTTTGCCAAATGCACCAAAACACTGTCCCCCATTTGGTGTCCATATTGGTCATTAATTTTTTTAAAATTATCGACATCGAGCAAAATGACACAGCCTTTATCAACCGCACCCTCTATAAATATTTGTTCTTTAAAAGCATGGCGATTTTTCAGCCCCGTCAACTCATCGCAAAAACTTACACGTTGCAAAGCCAAATACAGGCGTTTATTTCGTGCATATAGCTCACAAATAAACAGAAAAATGATCAGATAAATACCCAATGCCAAACGATAAGAACTGATCCGCGAGAGCATATGTACCTGTGCATCTGACCAATATTCCCCAGCCAATGGCATGGCACCATACCAGCCACAGATCAGCGTCATTAAACCAATCAGCCAGCAAAAAGTTTTGAGGTCGTATTTGATCGCGTAATAACACATCAATAAAGGCAAGACCATGCAGGCATAGAAGATCTGATCATTTGAGATCACATATTGCACGGCCAATGCCACGATCAGATAGCCATAATCTATCCACGGTACATTCATCCAGCGCTGAACACCAAATAATAAACACACCACAGCCAAACTTGTTGCAAATTGCTCTAGAAAATAATCAACAAAGGCAAAGTATTGGTTGTCCATCTGAAAGCATGCCACGAATAATAGACTGCCTGCAAAAGCACCCACGATACTCGGAACAGTTAGCATCAGGGTTCGTTTAAAGCGGTGCTTTTTTAAATGGCTCAGTGCCAAATAGGCTTTAATAAATACCCAAATTTGAAATGCCGAAATCGCACACAGCAGAAATTTATCCTCTAATGTCTTGGCGGGATCGACCATCAGCGAAGCCACAAAGATCGCACTAAAAGCATAGAGCACGATCAGTAAGTCGTGGCTTAAATGCTTCCGCATTAAAATCATGCCATAGGCAGCGAATGCATTTACCACCCAAACAGGGCTAATGAATAATTCATAGGTATAGCCTATCGACACCAATGAAACCGCACATATGGCAAGCCATAGCAGTATTAATTTTTTCATACGCTAAAAAAATCGTCTCTAAAAATGGCGATAAACCTTTCATTCAAAGCCAATCGGTCTAAGGTTAGAATGATTGCAAGTTCAATACAGCTCAGCTTCTTATGCGTTATGGGCTGCTGGCTAAAAATTTATGTTTAAATTTTCGGCGTATTTTAAGTGATTTAAGTCACACTATTGATTAATAGTTGTATTAAATTTGCAATTTAAACAATCGAAGACTGTTTTTAAAGCCAATGTTTTTTGCGTTATTCATGCTAGTTCGGAACTCAGCTCCCAAATTGATGCTTGATAGCAACAAAAAAGCCATCCGCTAAAGGATGGCTTTCACTTGTATAACATGTCTCGAAGCTGTGCTGAATAATTTGAATGAAAAGGACTTATTTTAATATTTGTAATTGTTCCATCAACCAAGCCATGTATTTATCTTGATCCATAAAGTCAGGGGCCGTCCCTGTATCCAAACTATAAAATTGTTGATTAAATTCAATCACAATTTGTTCAGTCAGATGCCAATCTTCAATCATGCGAAAATACTGACTGAAGAAAAAACGGTTCTTGCCCCAATTGTTTAAACTTTCCAAACGTGGATATTGGCGGTTCGCGATAAAGTCGATATAGACCTGCTGAATATCATCAAAAATCTGAATAGCTCGCATGAGCATGGACCTCTATATGATGTAAAACCCTGCTATAAGCCACTTTATCGCGCAAATTTGAAAGAGTGATGACAGTCAGTTAAAGCTTTTGTTTCAACTCTGAACGGTTCTTTTGGCGGATTTCATCCATTTGCGCATTGAGCGCTAACATCTCTGTATAAAGCTGATTAAACTGCTTTAAAGGCGCATCTTCATAGAACATAAATAATTTATTTTTCTTTTCCCATTTATTGGCTTTCAGCACAGCAAAGAGCTCATCAGCCTTCGCCAAGCTTTGCTTTTCTAACTCAAATAAAGCATGCGACTCATCACTATCACGACTGTCTCTTAAACTCTGGGCAATTTGCTGACGAAACACCTGTTTGACCGCCAACTGTTTGGCCTGAGCTAAACCATTTTCCTCTTGCTGAGTGGTTTTTTGCTCATAAGCATCGACCACAGCATGCACCTGTTGCAGCATTTGCTCAGTCTCTTGATATTGGTTTTTTTTATCTTGCAACAAGCGATCGATGTCGAGAAATTTATCCCAATTCAGTGCTTTAAGATCACGAATATATTGATTCCGCGCTTCTGCACGCTGCAGCATTTGGCTCAAAATAAAATCCGACATGATTTTATAATCACCCGTTAGCCGTGCATCTGTCACATTGAGTTGTATCGGCTCTTCCCAGTGCTGAGCTTGCTGAAAAATTTGCTCGGTTTTTTCGCGCAAAACCGTTTCATAGGTCGAGAGTTGCACAGCTTCTTTTTGCTGTACTGAATATTGATAAAACATCCATCCAAAGACCAATACCGTAGCACTGGCTAAGACAACAAAGATACGCGGCATAATGAGCTCCGAATGCCCTTTTATTCAGTTTAACCAAAAGTTTGAAGGTTGACGATAAAATAGCCATGCTTTTTAAGGAGGCTATTTGAAAACATCAATGTAAATAGACTTAAATTACGCATGCCATCAAAACGAAAATTCATGGATAAAACATGAATTTTCGCCTTCAATTTACTGTAGAGATGTATTCGATTATGGGGTCTTGATCGGATTGGTATTTAACTGACGGTCAATATTGCCAAGATTGATTTGATCACGACTGATTTGCACATTGGTTGCATTACGGTCTATCCCAAAGGGTTGCAACATAATATATAAACCATTGCGTGGGTCAGAAGACTGTAAACCTGCGGCAATATCCAAAACATGCTGCTGCATCAAAGGTGATAAATTCGACATATCAGGCACTGCTGTGGCAGGCAAGACATCTACATTTGACACGATTGTTGCATCGACACCTTTGTTTTGCGTATCGCGCTCAAGTTGCATCACCCGTTGCTGTAAAGCTTTACGGCGATCCACCTGCTCTTGATACTCAACAATGCCCGTCTCTGCACGCATTTCACGCTCTGCCATAATGGTTAAAGCAGGCATCTGAATAGCTTGTTGTTCGGTATCCTCAACTTTTGTAGTGGCTTTTTCCGCAGCCAAAGTACACATAGCCGTCATTGCTGCACTAACAAAAACCAAAACGGAAACAGATTTAGAGAGATTCATCATGTTCATTCCGAGAGATTTAAAAATAGAAAATTGAAAAAATTTACACTGCTATTATTGTACAACAATTAATCAATTCACTAGATTTAACCCCGACAAACGGCACGAAAGTACAGCCGATTCAAACCTCACATTGCTCATTCTAGACTTAAGATTTCATCCTTTATCTATCTATATTGCGGCTACTTTTTCTTTTTTATACGGTCCCGATTCTTAATAGCACAGGAAATGACAAAGCAAACTCTTGCTGCGGATGGCGGCTAAAGAAGTCGTTCAAAGCTGCACACGGTTGATGTGTTGGATGTTGCTGTTGATAGTGTTTTAATCCAGACCATGTGTGCAAATAGTCTAAAATTTGCTGTGCACTCCACCTATAATTTAAAAACAGTTGAGGTGTCGCTAACTCCTGAAATGGAAACGGAATACTGCGATATTCTTCGTCGATGTAACGACGTTCAGCATCCCAATAGCCTTTTAAGGTGACAAAATACAGATCCTGTAAAAGCTGGTTAAATTCTGCATATTCAAATTGAATCAGACCATAGCCCACAATGGCGATGTGACCATGGGGTTTCAATACTCGTCGTACTTCTGCATAAAAGGCAGCAAAATCGAACCAATGAATCGCTTGCGCGACTGTGATTAAATCCACTGAATGGTCAGCAAGCGGACAATGTTCTGCGCTAGCTTGCTCATAACGTACATTGTCTAAATTGGGTGCTTGTGCCAATTGTTCGGCACTCAGATCTGTCGCTAAAACCTGTTGAAAATAGGACGCCAAACCTTTGGTAAATTGACCTGAACCTGCACCACAGTCCCATGCCAGTTCACGCACGGCAACATGCTGCAAGATGCTATCGACGACTTCAGCAGAATAACTTGGACGTGATTGTTGATACAGCGCACTCCCTGTAGAGAAAAGGTCTTTCATTGTAAAAATTCATTATTTATTTTTTTATCAGTTTAATCGAATTTTTAGGGTCGGAAACTAGCACTTAAGTCCTAGCTTCAGCGATAAAATTTGAGCTTCAAATATTTACTCAATCACGTGCTGTATATAAAAACTGGTCTGTGCAATCGGGCTTAATTGATCATTCATTTGATAATATTTCACATCATAGTGCCCTGGCTTCCAGCCAGCGACAGGACTAAAACTGACCCAATTCTGTTCACGCTGAGCACTAATCCGTTGAGGCATAAAAAACAGCACTTCTCCAGTAGATTGATCGCTCCAACGTACAAAAACCTGCTCACTATTCGGAGTTTTTCCTAAAGTATCAAAGTGAGCAAACAACTGCTGTTCTGCATAAATGTCACGCGGCAGTACATTTTCAACCCCGTATTCTTGTTGTGCCATAACCGTGGCTCGTCCACTCATAGGCTCATGAGGATTATTTTTTGCATCAACAAATTCGCGTACAAGATGCTTTGCAAATTCGCGTTTGTTTTTTATTGCCGATAAATCATAGCTAGGAAAGGCTTGTTTTAAATATTGGTCCAACTGTTGTGGTGTCGCCTGATCAATGACGGCATTCACCTGAGTCATTTGATTTTTGAGTTGCTGTTGTAATTCGATATTATTTTCAGACTGCTCAGGTATATTCTGCTGAAAATTTTGAATAAACCTATTCCCTGTCTGATCTCTATTACTTTCTATAACTGTAGGATCATCAGATACAGTATTAGACGGGGCTATTAAATAGCCCAATCCCAAACAGACGAGGCCAATCAACATTGGCACAATGAATTTCATCAGCATTAATTACAGGTAATCGTTTCCGTCACGTTATTCGCCAGCGTGATTTTCAAACTTCCATTTGTAAATAATGCTCCCTGATTCACTTCTTCTTTAGTTCGATTACTGCCTGACAATAATCTTAATCCTTCTGATGTACAGATTCCTGTCTGGGTATCATTTGTTAGCTTTAATACACAGCCTGCTGTTATCACTTTATGGGTATTTGCTACAGGTTGAGTACATATTGCCGTGATCACATTTGTAGACGGTGTTTTAAGATCACACGCTGAACAATCTCGACTTGCACTACCGCATGCATTTGCTGCTTTTTCACTGCGGCAAATATAGGTTTGAGTACCAAAAGTAAATTCTTTTTCAAATGATGAATTAAAACTCCCACTGCTTCCACCGCCACATGCTGTTAATACAGCGCTTGTGATTACGGTTAAAGCCATTAACATTTTTTTCATATGCATTGTCATACCTTTTATTTTTTAAAAAAATTTTTTTTAACTATCAGTCAAATTATATTCGGTAGATTGTAGCAGTTAAACCGTGCAAAATATCAACAACTAAAAAACAACAGGCAAAAAAAAACCTCAAACAATGGTTTGAGGTTTTTTCGAATATGGTGGCGAGACCCAGGATCGAACTGGGGACACACGGATTTTCAATCCGTTGCTCTACCTACTGAGCTATCACGCCGATGCGGTGTATTAAGCCGTATCTCAGTTAATTAGTCAATCATATTTATAAAAATATTTTTCGTATGCATATTTTTTAGGCAAAAAAAATCCCTGATGGGATCAGGGATTGATAAACTGAAAAATCAGTTTTGAATATGGTGGCGAGACCCAGGATCGAACTGGGGACACACGGATTTTCAATCCGTTGCTCTACCTACTGAGCTATCACGCCGATGGAGCGTATTAAACAATTTAAGCTGAATGCCGTCAAGCATAAGCATGGGCTTTTTTCTCAAATGTTTATTTTTAAATCAATATTTCACACTAATCGCTTACTTTTTGTCTTATTTACATTTAAGTCTGAGTCAATTTAATTATTCAGACGAAAAAAAGACAGCACGGAGACTGTCTTTTAAAAATTGAACTTTACTCAACTACGTCAATTTTACCAATGTGTGCTAAACAACGATGAATCGCGCCACAACCTGGCTCGAAAGTTTTTACACCTTTTTCTTCCTCCATACGTGTCGCTTCACTCACTAGACGTTCTGCAACACCACGCCCACGATTTGCTGGGTGTACCACAATATATTCAAGGGTTTTGCTTTCACCTTGGCCTGTACACCAAATCGCGCCAATCAATTTTGTATTAAATTCTGCAGTATAAACTAAGGTATACTGAGCTAAGTTCTGCTCAAGTTGTTCAATCGCATCGGAACCGTCGCTAAACTCAGGGCTGGTGTCATACAGTCGCTCAAGCTGGCTGCGCACTTCATCATTTTCCAAAGAAGTATAGGCATGTACGGTAATAGGCATTGATAAACCCTCCTGAGCAATCTAATATGCGGTGACTTTTCGTCACAGCGAAAATATTTTTACATCAATCATTTTGACGTATTTGAGGAACGTGTCTATGACAGATCGTATCAGTGAAGTGGTAAGAAACACCAACGAAACCAAAATTCGAGTTCGTGTGAATCTTGATGGTACTGGTCAAGGCACTTTAAACACTGGTGTTCCATTTTTAGATCATATGATTGATCAAATCAAGCGACATGGTCTGTTTGATATTGATATTCATTGTGATGGCGATCTTGAAATTGACGATCATCATACCGTAGAAGACTGTGGGATTACACTTGGCCAAGCCTTTGCTCAAGCATTAGGCGATAAAAAAGGCTTACGTCGCTACGGTCACTTCTATGCGCCGCTCGATGAATCACTGAGTCGTGTTGTGGTGGATTTATCTGGCCGTCCGGGTCTTTGGATGGATATTCCATTCACTCGCGCACGCATCGGGACTTTTGATGTGGATCTTTTCTCTGAATTTTTCCAAGGTTTTGTGAACCATGCGTTAATGACGCTGCACATCGACAACCTAAAAGGCAAAAACAGCCACCACCAAATTGAAAGCGTATTTAAAGCCTTTGCCCGTGCATTACGTATGGCGTGTGAAGTTGACCCGCGTGCCGAAAATACTGTTGCGTCTACCAAAGGAACATTGTAATGACCCGTATTGCCCTTCTTGACTATGGCATGGGAAATCTTCACTCAGCAGCAAAAGCCCTCGAACACGTGGGTGCAACTGTTGATGTCACCAATGATCCTAAGCTGATTGCACAAGCAGATAAAATTGTGTTCCCCGGTGTGGGAGCAATGCGTGACTGTATGCAAGGCATGCATGATGCAGGGATTGATGAAGTCGTCCGTAAAGCGGCATTTAATAAACCTGTGCTTGCGATCTGTGTCGGCATGCAAGCCCTAATGCAGCATTCCGAAGAAAATGGCGGTGCAGATGCATTGGGTATTTTTGAAGGTTCGGTTAAACGCTTCCCTGATGTAGAGGGATTAAAAGTGCCGCACATGGGCTGGAACCAAGTGCATCAGGCAGACCCAAGCCACCCGATGTGGAAAAACATTGAGCAAGATGCACGTTTCTATTTCGTACATAGCTTCTATGTAGAGCCGCAAGACTCAAGCATTGTCGCTGCTACCTGTGACTATGGTTTGGAATTTTGTACCGCAATTCACAAGGAAAACTTGTTTGCGACACAATTTCACCCAGAAAAAAGTCATACAGCCGGTCTGCAATTGCTGAAAAACTTTGTGGAATGGGATATTTAAAATTCCTTCACCGCAAAAAAGCCCGCTCCTTGCGGGCTTTTTTGTACTGTTTATTTTTCATCCTTTTATTTTCTACATATTCATTTTAGAATTTGCCTACTTATAAAAATACCAAAGCCTAGGAATAATAATGAATACATTCACATCTGACTCACCGACCCAAGCCAGTGGCCGCTTTAGCCGGCGCGCATATCTTGCATGGAATCTACTTCTCGGCATTATTTTTACGCTAATTGCTGTTGTAGTCGGCCTGCTCATACCCGGTGCGCAAAATGCGTTGACTGAGGGTGCAATGTCGACGCCACTCATGATTATTTTCTTTATCATGTATGCGATCGTCATTTATTACAGCGTCATTTTCTTAATCCGTCGTTTACATGACCGAGACCATTCTGGATGGCTTGCACTGCTGATCTTAGTTCCTGTAGTGAATATATTATTTGCGCTCTATGTGTTATTTGCACCGGGTAATAGCGGTAGTAATAGCTTTGGACAACCACGCCCGACCAAAGGCTGGGAAACAGTGCTGGCTGTTTTGTATATCGTGGTGTTTATAGTCGGGATACTTGCTGCGATCATGATTCCGTCTTACCAAAACTATGTGATCCGCTCTCAGCAAACCACGATTCAACAACAATAATGATAAATCATTAAATGCCGCCTAGATCGCTCTAAACAGCAATACATCTACTCAAACAAGCTCACACATGTGGGCTTTTTTTGTACTTTACCTTTATAATCAACGCGCTTTTTATGTTCAGGATCAAATCCTGTACTTTTTCACATTTTTATGTCGTTTTTAGCTCAATTTTTGCGGTTAAAAATGAATGATAACTATACTTTTTACGATAATTTAAGATCATTTAATATGAATAATTCACCCAATATAAACTCTGGTTGGAACCGTGACGGTCGTTTTAATCGCATGTCTTTTATCGGTTGGAATGTCTTCTATGGCCTCATGCTGAGCATATTGATGCTACTGATCGTCAGCATGATGCCCAATACCCTCAATGCCCTAATAGCTCATGCTGAAAATCCAATGACGCAAGTGATTGGATTGATCCTAAATATTTTAATGCTGATCCCTTTGATGATTTTTTCAGTGCGTCGTTTGCATGACTTTAATCTCTCAGGCTGGTTTGCACTCTTAGAGCTGATTCCGTTGCTCAATATCGTCATGTGCATTGCGCTGATGCTCATCCCGGGGTCTGCAAATGCCAATCAATATGGCGAGCCACGTACATCCAAAACATGGGAAGTGGTCCTCGCCTTTCTCTTTATCGGTTTATTCTTACTGATCTTGGTAAATGTATTATTTACTGCGCGTTTTCTATTTTAAGTCGTCACTGACTTGAAGCCTATTGGTCACTGTCATAGCAACGCGCTATGACAGGCAGGTGAGTCAATGGCTCATGCTCAACGCCACATCTCGGTATTTGCATTTCCCTACTAAACACTCTAGGCTGCAACAACAAGCCTTTGAATTGAATCACAATGACTGATGCTTTACTGACACCTATTTTGCCAACAAAAGAACAGATTAAAGATTTTCCATTGTTCCAAAATTTAGTGCCAGAGCAGATCCATGTCATTCACAATGCCGAACAATGCCAACACTGGTCCGATGAATTACAGACAACTGCCTTATTCGGTTTCGACTCTGAATCTAAGCCGACTTTTCGTAAAGGTGAGGTCTCTACCGGCCCACATTTAATCCAACTCGCGACGGCGCAACAGGCATGGTTGTTTCAAATGAACGAATGCACTTGGGATTTTTTAAGACCAATCTTGAGTAATCGTGATCAAATTAAAGTAGGTTTTGGCTTAAAAAATGATGCACATTTATTTCGTAAAAAAGGCATCGAACTGAATAGTGTATTGGAACTCTCCAAGTGCTTTGCTTCTTTTGGCTTAACCCAACCCGTCGGTTTAAAAAATGCCATGGCACTGCTTTTTCGTGTGAATTTTCCAAAATCTAAATCGGTCAGCACCTCGAATTGGGCCAAAAAGCGCTTAAATCCAGAACAAATTCGTTATGCCGCTGCCGATGCCTATGCCCCTGTTTTGGTCTTTGAAGAATTATTACAACGTGGCTTATTACCTAAAACCATTCCCAATACGTCTCTCAAACTAAGAATTCGTCCGCACATGAAATTTTAAATCCTTAATTATTTTAATGATTTAATTTATGTTCAGCGATGTAACCACTCTGTAACTGGATATTGCCCCAATCTATGGCATGACCAAGTGCAAAGATCGGCTGAAGAGTGCCAATGAATTTGCAGTTTATTTGCGCTAAAGATTTGAACAGTACGTTATTGCTTTAAAAATAGTCACAGCACAGCCTAAAAACAATAAATTTGCACCTTTTAAGTACATTTATATCTTTGATTTAACTCATTTTAATTACATTAATATACATTTATATTTTTATTCAACTAAGGTTTTGATCTCTCTGGGTTTTCTAGCAGAATTACATGATTTATCTCATTCTTTCTATACTTTCATAATTTGTTTTCATCAATCTCCTTTTGCTAAAACAAGTCTGCCAAATACATAACACATCATAATTTAAAAGCTTGGAGAACCTGACATGTTGAACTTATTTACAGGAAAAATCAGCGGTGTACTCAGCCTGACTTTACAAGGGATCAGTAAAGCGGTTGGACTGGTCTTAAATACTGTTTTGGATACAGTAGACAGCGTATTAGAGACCGTAAGTAGCTTAACAGCGCCCTTAACGGATGCACTGACTGAGCTTCCGCTCATTGGTGGGACCATCGAAAAAGTACTCGCGGTTGAAAATCAGTTGGTTGGCACCTTAGGTGATGGCTTACATGCTGTAGCCGATCAACTAGCGACAGGTGATCTTCTCGGCGGTGTACAAACCGCTCTCAATGGCGTAACTGGTGTGGTCGGTCAAACCGTGACGGAAGTTGCAGGTTTGGTTGATCATCTCAGTGGCGTGGCTGCACCAATCACAGATGTACTTTCTGACCTGCCATTGCTGGGCGGTCTATTGGATGCAGTAGGCGAAACTACGGGGAATTTAACAGGCTTGTTGGCTGAAACGGGCGACTATGTAGCCAGTATTGATCCTACCGAATTATTAACATCCGTCCTGAACGATCCTTTAGCAAGTATGGGTAGTGTCGTGCAAGATGTTTCAGGCACTTTAGATGCCTTACTGGATGACATTGTACCGATTACATCGATTGCCACTGAACTTCCTGTGGTGGGTGATCTTGTTCAAGTGGTCGGTGAAAGTACCACAGCCCTCAATCAAGGCCTATACGATGTCGGTAGCTTACTTCAATCCGTAAACAGCGATTTATTACAAACAACCGCTTATGTTTAATGACTAAAAATACTAATACACAGCGCATTTTTATAGACCAACAATAAAATCCAATCCTCTATTTGCACTAGCCTGACCTATGTCAGGCTTTTTTAATTCATCAATTCTGATATTAGCATTTAGTGAATAGCCGTTTATTTGATAAGATTAGGTACAAATTCATTCTTAATTTGATTGAGCAAGGAGCGAAAGCATGCTGATCATCCCTGCAATTGACCTGAAAGATGGCAAATGTGTCCGTTTAAAACAAGGTCGTATGGAAGACGATACCGTATTTTCTGACGATCCAGTGGCAACTGCACAGCATTGGGTAAATGAAGGCGCGCGTCGCTTACATTTGGTAGATTTAAACGGTGCTTTCGCTGGTACACCGATTCATAAGCCTGTGGTTGAAGCGATTGCTAAAGCACAGCCTGAATTACCAATTCAAATTGGTGGTGGTATCCGCTCTCTTGAAACCATTGAACATTACCTTGATGCAGGCGTTTCGTTTGTCATTATTGGTACAAAAGCGGTAAAAGAGCCTGAATTTGTTGAAGAAGCGTGCAAAAAATTTGCAGGCCATATCATTGTCGGTATCGATGCCATGAACGGTATGGTAGCAACAGATGGTTGGGCAAATGTCACTGACGTGAAAGCTACTGATTTGGCAAAACGCTTTGCAGATGCCGGCGTATCGAGCATCGTCTACACCGACATCGCACGTGATGGCATGATGCAAGGTGTGAACGTCGAACAAACCGTAAACCTTGCAACATATTCAGGCTTACCTGTTATTGCATCGGGTGGCGTGACTAACCTTGACGACGTACGTAACTTAAAAGGCCAACCGGGCATTTTAGGTGCGATTACTGGTCGTGCAATTTATGAAGGGACATTGAACCTTCGTGAAGCTCAATTACTGCTTGATCAACAAAGCTTATAATTTGCCCGAGCAGAAAAGAGGTCTTCGGGCCTCTTTTTTATTTCTCCTCTTTGAACATTCAAATACACATGCCAACCGTACAATCTGCCTGGAAAGCCAAGTTTCCGCAGCTCGCACTCATCCTGATTACCATGATTTGGGGTGCCAGTTTTATCACCGTGCAATACGGTTTAAATTTTAGCAGTCCAGTGCTGTTTGTCGGTCTACGTTTTGCCGCAGCAACACTGGCTGTGAGTCTTTTATCACTTAAATATCTTAGACACTTTTCTCAATATGATGTCATTGCGGGCGCAAGTATCGGCGCGGTGATTGCGATCGGCTATGCGACGCAAACAATCGGCCTGCAAAGCATCAGCAGCAGTGAATCAGCTTTTTTAACAGCGCTGTATGTACCGCTTGTGCCGATTTTTATGTGGCTCTGTTTTCGGCATAAACCGCATGTGATGACATGGCTGGGTGTGTGTTTGGCTTTTGTTGGTTTGGTCTTTTTAACGGGTAATGGTTTTGGCGCCATTCAGCTCAACTTTGGACAAATCATTACGCTGCTCGGGTCGATTGCCATTGCCTTTGAAATTATCTTGATCAGTTATTTTGCACCCCGCGTCAATCTACGCAGAGTGACGGTTCTACAATTGGCATTTGCCTCACTGTTCTGTTTTTGCTTTGCTCCACTGGTAGGTGAAACCACATTGCCCAAATTTGAATGGCCATTAATCGCTGTACTGTGCGGATTGGGGCTGGCCAGCGCCGTGATTCAACTGGTGATGAACTGGGCGCAGCGTATGGTTGATCCTGCACAGGCGGCAATCATCTATGCAGGTGAACCGGTTTGGGCCGCAATCATTGGGCGACTTGCGGGTGAACGCTTAACACCGCTCGCTCTCATTGGCGGACTGTGTGTAGTGCTTGGTGTGATTGTGAGTGAATGGCGGCCGAAATGGTTAAAGAAACGCTAATTTCTGCATCCTCTATTAGATCAAAAAAGCGACTCATACGGTCGCTTTTTTGATGCCAAGATTTTTATGCCAAAAAGTTCTGAACTCGCATTACTCATACATCGGTCGGTTGTCATTGACACGGATTAAACCTTTAATCGCGCGGTACACAATCCATAACCAAGACAGTCCGATCACCGTGACGCAGAAGGTACTCGCTCCCAGTGCCACACCCGCAAAGGCATTGGCATTATTGCCAGTAAAGAACAGAAAAATAAAAGGCACGAAAGCAATGATATTCCAAATGAGATACCACCAAAACGTACGGATCTGCCAAGTAAAATGGCTTTCAAAAATCGTGCCGCGCACATCACTGCGTTTGACGTAATTAATAATCAACGCGAGGACCGCAAGCAAGCCGGCAGAAAAAATCGCCACAATATAAAGAATATACAAAATAATCGTGAGCAGGCGGTTTGGATCTTTATCAATGGAATAATTCATTTCGCTCTCCGTCATGATGATTTTGTGGATCGTTCCACCTAAATAGTCAGGATATTAAATGGGGAAATTAGCCATAAAATCAGTAATATGTTAAAGGCTATAGTACAGAAATATATTTTTCGAAATGGTTGTTTTTGTGTTTTATGCCGCAAACGTTGCTGAGCCAGCCATGCCGCCGGCCACCCACCTAAAAAAGACAAAAGATGCAGTGTATTTTCTGGCACACGTCGGTTCCCCATTTGCGCAGCTTCTTTATCTTGAGCATAGAACCAATAGGTCAGGACATTGATAATACTCACAAAAAGCAGCACCATGCCACTGAGTAAACCCGCCACAGATAAGCCCGCTAAGGCTAGGATATACATGATGCACAAGATTTTCATCGGCTCTGCCTGACGCGGCATCTGCACCACATTTTTTTTATTGGGCCGTTGTGTAGCTTTGGTTTGTGAGGCTTTTAAATAATGCACTTGCTGCGCACGAAAGCGTCCGCGTTCGTCTAAGATCACAGCATAATCCAACGCGCAGCCCACGATTGGTCGTGGGCCGGGACGGGAAAAGTCTTTAATGTGCAAAAATACGCGATCTTTGGTGCTATCGTTCGGTTGAATGAAGCCGTAGCCCTTATCATCAAACCATTCTACTAAGCGTCCTTGATCACGCATGCTTTTCCCTCTCGTTGTTTTTAAAATTTATGCTGTGACGAATTTTAATCGTTCAATCAGCATATTACGCATTTCAGCAGGGTTTTTCTGCAAAATATCATCCCCTGTACGGCCTTCTGCAGCATTTTTCTGTGCCACCTGTAAACGCATCATCCAGAAGCGACCTGCCGCCATCGCCAAATATAACTCTAGGCATGATTTTTCATCTGCGGTTAATGGACGCACGCTTTCATAGGCATTTAAAAAGGCAATGGCTTTGTCTTCATTCAAATGTACATCCGGATATTCAGTACAAAAGTCATTTAAAGTAATAGCAATATCAAACAAGAGTTCGTCTTTATTTAACTCATAAAAGTCTAAAATGCCGTTGAGTTGATCGCCTTCAAATAGAGTATTGTCACGGAACAGATCAGAATGAATAAAACCGGTAGGACGGTCTGGATACATCGCCGTTAAGATGTCATATAAGCCCAACAGATTGTTAAGTAACGTGGTATCTGCTTCATTTAATGTTGGACGAATATCACGTGAAACTTGTAACCAATAAGCATGATCACGATATTCTGCACGTTCCAAAGGGAAATCTTGTAAAGCCACATGCATTTTCGCTTGGGCTACAGCAATCGCTTCTGCTTGCGCTAAGCTCGCAGGCATGGGATGTTGACCTTGCATGCGTGGCGCAATCTGTGCAGGTTTATCCTTTAAGCTATGAATCGCTTTACCCGAATGATTCAGTGGTACAGGCACAGCTAGACCAGCCTGCCCCAAGTGTTCGAGGACAGGGACCAGCTCCCCTGCACCTTGCTCGTCCATCTCTTCAAAAACGGTTAATACATACTGCGTGCCATTTTCGCAAACAATAAAATAGTTGGTATTTTGAATACCGCCTTGAATCGGAATCAGGTCAATCACCTCCAGTCCATAAGGTGCTGCAAAATCCTGAACTTCCTTTAAAGTCAAAGTGGTATAAACCGACATAGAAAACCTGCGAAAAAACTTACATATTTTTGATAGAATAACCGCTCCGACTACTAAGGTGTAGCATCTAAGTCGCGAAGTTTCATAATCGGCTGTTATTTTTGGAAAAAATTATGCTTGCTAAACGTATTATTCCTTGCCTCGACGTGGACAACGGTCGTGTAGTGAAAGGTGTTCAATTTCTTGATATTCGTGATGCAGGCGATCCAGTTGAAGTTGCACGCCGTTATAACGAACAAGGTGCGGACGAAATTACCTTCTTAGACATTACCGCAACCTCAAATGGTCGTGATACCACTTACCGTACAGTAGAGCGTATGGCTGAGTCTGTATTTGTGCCATTAACAGTCGGTGGTGGCGTGCGTAAAGTAGAAGATATCCGCCTGTTATTAAATGCGGGTGCGGACAAAGTTTCGATTAACTCTGCGGCTATTTATAATCCTGAATTTGTACAAGAAGCCTCTCAGCGTTTTGGCGCACAGTGTATTGTGGTTGCTATTGATGCGAAAAAAACCGGCGATAATAAATGGGAAATTTTCACCCACGGTGGTCGTAAAGAAACCGGTATCGATGCCATCGAATGGGCGGTAAAAATGGCGGACTTCGGTGCAGGTGAATTACTTATCACCTCTATGGATGCTGATGGAACCAAAGCTGGTTATGACATTGAACTGATGCGTAATATTAATGACCGTGTGACCATTCCAACCATTGCTTCTGGTGGTGTCGGTAATCTACAACATTTGGCCGATGGTATTTTAAAAGGCGGTGCAGATGCGGTGCTTGCAGCCTCTATTTTCCACTTTGGTCAACACACCATTCCTGAAGCGAAAAAATATCTAGCAGAACAAGGCATTGAAATGCGCCTTTAATTGATTCGTTTTCAATGAAAATTTAAAAGAGCGATGATTCGCTCTTTTTTTTGCTTTGGTGTTTTTGATGCAACAACATGGAGTTACAGCAGAGCATCGCCCATGCAATTGATTTACTATAGACATAAAAAAAGGAGCCTTGTCGGCTCCTATAAACCAAGAAAAACTACAGCACTTGGTCTGATACGTAAAACAAATGAAAAAATATACATAGCAACTTCATCAATCAACTCGTCGTGTACAAGCCTTTTGATGATTTAAATATAGGGCATTTACACTGTATTTGATTGACAGTAGATTCATAATTTATTGACAAATTGCGACAGCTCAAATGGGTAGCAACGCTCGTTGTCAAAACGCACAGCGCATTCATATTAGACCGTTTCAAGCAGTGCAACTGGCTTTTCGCGCTCAGCGACCCACTTTGCAGGAAATACCCGATTGACCCAGTGTGACAATGGTTTCGCAATCGCTGTCGGTAGTAACACACCCAATGGGTTCTGTTCCTGTAATTTTGCCGAGGAGATCACTCGAGTCCCTAAAATATAATCAAACCACGGCTTAGTCACACACCAATTGGCATCCTGATTTGAGTTCATATGGTGGTCATAGTGCCATGGAATCTTTTTCATCGCCCACTCTGGCTCAAGATGTGCGCGACGATGGATATAATAATAATTCCCTGCGCAATACAGCACAGACAAACTCATTCCTTTGGAAATGGGATAAAACAGCGGGACAAATACCGCTGAAACTGCCACCAGTGACAATATTTCATTTTTCGTGCGCCAGTTCTGTACACCTTCAACATAGCCATGATCATGAAAATCTGTTTTTCGAACTTCACGATGATGTTCCCAATGTGATTTCATGCTTTTCGGTACTGGACTAAAACGTGGCGTGCCTGACCGATGTGTCCCATGCAAAACATATTTATGTGCGAACCATTCAAAGGCATTGGCGACGACCAACCCTGCAATAAAACCTTTTAACATGACCAATATCTCCTTTTATTAGCTCCACTATAGGTAATGAAAAGGGCTAGATATTGACCGTTTTTTTTAATATTATTGACAAAACACGACAAAATTTAGAATTAAAAAAAATATGCAACAACTCAAGGACTATACAGGATCGGTCTATGGAGGACTGGGCCATTTGCTCTATGCTTATCACCAAGCTCAAGGCATTGCTATTCCTGAAAAACTGAATAAAGTTCAAAACTTAGAGCGTTTTGATTATGCCATTTGGCGTGATTTATTGATGGATTTAGATCAAAAGATCCAAAAGCCGGCGCTGGGTTTAGAAATTGCTGAACATGTGCAACCCAAACATATTGGCATTATTGCGTATATTGCCCTGTCCTGTGAAAACTTGGGCGAAGCGCTGCTCCGCTACCATGATTTTCATCGCTTAATCTTCGATGGCAGTCCATTGCTGATTGATATTCAAAATGATTTTTTCTCCATCGGTTGGAATGATTTACCCATGAATATGGCCAATCAATTGACCGATGAAATTGCGATTGCGTTAATGCTGCAGTTTCTAAAATTATTTATGCGTTTTGAAGATATCAATTTACACGAAGTGCATTTTCATAATCCTGCACCGAAAAATGTCGCTCAGTATGAACAATATTTTCGCTGCAAAGTTCGTTTTTCCCAAGAAAAGTCGAAGGTTATCGTTCCCATTCAAGAACTGTCTCGCCCTTTTTCCCAAGGCGATCAGACCTTACAAAAACTGTTGATGCAACAGGCACAGTCTTTATTAGAAAAACTGCCGAATACCACGCAAATCGACCAACGCTTACAGCAAGCCATCTTAATGGGTTTGCAAAAAAATCAGTTCCAAATTGAACATGTCGCTACGCAACTCAATCTTTCCGTCCGACAATTACAACGCTATTTACAACAACAAGGCAGCACCTATCAGCAGCGTATGCAGGAAGTCCGCTGCATGATGGCTGAAGAATTTTTAAGAGACCCGCATTTAAGTTTGCAGGAAATTGCGCTACTGCTGGGTTATTCAGAACAGAGTGCATTTCAACGTGCGTTTAAACAATGGCGAAACTTAACCCCACAGCAATGGCGCTTATCGCAAATTGAAGCAGCAAGTTAAAAATGTGACACAGTTATCATTTTAAATGTTGTGATTTTCAGCAAAATCCATTAAATCTATGCATATTCAATAAATGAATAAAACAACACTTCACAACTAGATTGCACTCATGCTGAGTGAAAGATTGAAAATCTATTCCAAATGACAAAAACAAATGGAGTTTTAAATGAATAAATATTTAGCAGAACTGATTGGTACCTTTTGGCTGGTCTTTGGTGGTTGTGGTAGTGCGGTCTTGGCTGCGGCCTTTCCTGAACTTGGCATTGGCTTCGCTGGCGTGGCACTGGCCTTCGGTCTAACCGTATTAACGGCTGCTTATGCGCTGGGTCATATCTCAGGGGGACATTTTAACCCTGCAGTGAGTATCGGCTTGTGGGCAGGCGGTCGTTTTGAAGCAAAAGAACTGGCACCCTATATTATTTCTCAATTACTGGGTGCAACCCTCGCCGCATTTATTCTATTCATCATTGTACAAGGTCAGGCCGGATTTATCGGTGTCGGCGGTTTTGCCACCAATGGCTATGGTGAGTTATCTCCTGGCAAATACTCTATGCTCTCAGCGTTAGTTATTGAAATTGTGCTGACTGCTGGCTTTCTGATTGTGATCATGGGAGCCACGGATAAACGTGCCCCTGCTGGATTTGCCCCAATTGCGATCGGTCTTGCGCTTACATTGATCCATCTCATCAGCATTCCCGTCACCAATACTTCAGTCAACCCAGCGCGTAGTATGGGTGTCGCATTCTTTGCTGAAACTGCTGCGCTGTCACAAGTTTGGCTGTTTTGGGTAGCCCCAATCATTGGCGCAGTGATTGGTGCGGTCATCTATAAACTGATGGCAAAAGACGCATAAATAGAAAAATACGCCACAAAAAAAGCTCACAACCTGTGAGCTTTTTTCCATTCATCCCGAATTGAGCATTGCGTCCTTCGACAGCCGATGACACAGCATTAAAGAAATGGATTTTCCACTTCGTTGTCTTCACCGCCCTGCGCTATTTTTTCAGCTAAGTTGGTTTCTGCCTCAAGCGTGGTCACCACATCATTGAAAAATGCCTGTAAAGCTTTCGCTGCAGCTAAACCAGCTTGGTCTTTCGTCACCTGTAAGTTGCCATAAATATTAATTCGATCTTGGCCATTTTCTAGTGTTAAGTCATGAATTGCATGCGACGCTGTGTCATTTTCAAATGCTTTAAACATGTTGGATATCCTTCTTTCTTTTTGTAGTGATGCAGCAATAGAAATACGTGAAAAAGATTTCAACTGCAAGCCATGATCCTCTTCATCGCTCGCAGTTCAACGCTATTATCTACTCGATTATTTCAAAATTTGTAGCAGATATTGCAAAATTTCTTCAATCAATTGTTTGACCAAGGCATCTTGATTGTTGTCATTTTCACTGCTTGCCATGGATGTCTCTCCCACAGAACCACCACTCGATTTAAACTCTTTTTGCAAACTTAAAATCTTGTCTTCTGCGACATCTGCAGCACACTGGCTTTCAGCATCCCAATGCAAATAAGCGATGTCTTGATTTGCTTTGACTTGGGTGGCTTTGAGTGGCAAACGGTAGGTATTACGCTTTTGGTCTTCGGTTAATTCTGGAAAGAAATTAATTCCAGTCAGTTCTTCTAGCGCACAAATACTCATGACTTTGACTGTCGGTGCCGTATCACGCAAGGTATTGTCTGCATAGTACACGCCTGCAACACCTTTTTTCGGCAAATAGATCGCCTTATAAGTAGCGGTCGGCACGATGACCCCTTGCCCGATGGTTTTTAATTTTTTCGCACTATATACCGGCCCCGTTACCACATAGACATCTTGCTTTTGTTTGGTCACTATCGCCCGTGTGGCTTCTTCTAACTCACGCCACACTTGCTGATTATTTTTTGGAGCTTGCGGCACCATATTGGCCAAAGAAAAACTGTCTAACTGCGCAGCTTTATTGGGCATATCGGCATTTGGCGCCATGTGTCCACGGTCATAGCCTGAAGATTTATAGTCTGAAAGCAAAGCCCGATATTCAGACGGCACGCGAGTCTCTTCATGAAAGTTATCTTCACGCGGAATTTTTTGACTCAGGCGTGCGGGGGTTAATGCTTCTGCAACCCAAAGCGGTGTCTTGGATATCCCTGAATACATGACATTAAAGCCATTAAAACACAGTGGAAAACTGTTTTTATGTAGGCTTTCACGGACCAAATAAGGTGGCACTTCACGATAAAATTGGTCCAAACAGGCGCTATTTGAAGTGCTGCTCATAGAAACAAGTTGTTGAATTTTTTCTTGCCCGAAAGCAATAGCAAAGCTTCCTGTTGCCACCAGACCCAACAGCACTTTTATGCCATTTTGCCCAAATAACTGTGAAAGCGGATTTGCTGAATTGCGTTTCTTTTTGACCATGACTTACAACAATGACTTCTAAAAGGACTATTTTTCCGCAGCTTAGCAAGGGTGCAAATTTTAGTACACTTTTCTTTTTTAATTTGCTTAACAATCACACAAATATTGTTTAACAAAGCAGCAGTTGATGTAACTTTATGTCGCAGTTGTGCAGTTCTTTATAGGAGGTCATGAAGCAGTTGCGTATGTTTCATTGAATTCGCCTCAAGAATTATGACAAGGTAAAAATACGAAAAATTGCGATAAAAATATACGGAGTGATTATGCATTCTAAAATTTTAGGTTTAGGTTTAATTTCAGGTTTAATGAGCGCAGCAGCATTTGCAGAGCCGCCGATTCAACCCGGTGATACATTAGAAAGCTTATCTAAAGTCAAAATTGTGACCACCGTGAATGGTCAACCTGGTTCCATTCAGGACTTAGTTTCAAGTGGCCAAGTTCAATTGGTTGAAGCTCCTGCCGGACAAGTCAATGCCGCTGCAACAGAACAGCCCTTAAACCCTGAACAAGCTCAGGCAAACCAAATCGATCCGAATGCCCCTGCAGTCCCTGCAAATGCTGAACAAGCCGTGACTGAAGCGGAAAATGCACTCGCAAATGAACAACAAAGTGTAGCTGCTGCACCTACAGAGCAGTCCGTTCCAACTGAACAAACAGCAGTGGCCAATACACCTGAAGCCGTTATAACTGAAGCACCTGTGGAAACAGCACAGCAAGCACCTGAAGCCGTAGCAACGGATGCCAATGCTGCACCCGTCATTGCCTCTTCTGCAGAAGCGCCAGTGAATGCCGATAGCGCATCGGCTGCATTGCCTGAAGCTCCTCAAGCACAACAAGATGCTTTTATGGCAGCACCTGAAACTCAAAGTGCAAATCCTGCAGATGCATCAATTCAAGCCAACCCAGAAGCACCTGTTGCTGACGAAGCCATCCAAGCTGCGCCTGAAGCCTCTGCAGATGTAGACGCGACAATCAACTAATCAGCGTATTTTCAAGGATGAAATAACGCAACATCTTCATTCTGTTGTTTTGCTCGCATACTCCTCCCAGGAAAAAGCAACAGAATGATCTCTATGTCTTTGGACTAAAAAAGTTTAATTATTACAGATAAAAAAAAGCCAGAATTGATCTGGCTTTTTCGTGTCTAACTTTTAAATCTATGCCTAAAAGTTCAATCTAAGTCTTAAATTTCAATCTGACTGCCCAACTCAACCACACGGTTGGTTGGAATTTGATAAAAATCGCTGACTGGACTGGTATTTCGCTGCATAGAGATAAACAGCTTTTCTCGCCAAGGTGCCATGCCTTCACCCAAGGTATGAATAATACGGTCTCTGGAAATAAAGAAACTGATTTGCATTAGATCAAATTCAAAGCCCAATTCACGATACGCATGCTCCAAAGCGGCAGGAATATTCGGCTGATCTTTAAACCCATAAAACATCGTGATTCGATAGAA
This sequence comes from Acinetobacter sp. P37, assembly GCF_057480965.1. NCBI lineage: Bacteria > Pseudomonadati > Pseudomonadota > Gammaproteobacteria > Moraxellales > Moraxellaceae > Acinetobacter > Acinetobacter sp. P37. The sequence goes on from NZ_JBLIYY010000012.1 coordinate 54,732, forward strand.
TCGATCATCTAGTTTTTCCGTGATCACCCGCTCATTTTCGGGTACAAATGGCACATCTCGGGTGTTGACCGTAACCATAATATTGCGTTCATGCAGGACTTTATTGTGCTTGATATTATGCAACATGGCATGAGGCACGATCTCAGGCGTTCCAGTTAAGAATACCGCATCACCTGGAACAAACTTGGTTTCACTGCCCATGCTGACACTGCGAATAAACAGGTCAATAGGCAAAGCATCTTTACCGAGCCGATTGAGCACCAATGCCCGTCCATCTTTCCACGTCATTAAAATCGTAAACAATACCGCACCAATCAGGATTGGAACCCAACCGCCCGCTGCGATTTTTAATGATGTCGATGCAACAAAGATCAAATCAATCAATAAAAATGGCACTGCAAAAATCGCCACTTTCCAAACCGGCCAACGCCATAAACCATAAGCTAAAACTGAGATCAAAATCGTACCGCAGAGCATGGTCATGGTCACAGCTACGCCATACGCACTGGCCAAATTCGCACTGTTTTCAAACAGCAAGATCAAGATCAGCACCGAGATAAACAATGCCCAGTTAATAAATGGCAAATAAATCTGACCACGTTCAACTTCAGAGGTATGTTTCACTGTCAAACGCGGCAAATAACGCAATTGAATCGCCTGATTGACCATAGAGAATACCCCTGTGATCACCGCTTGAGAGGCAATCACCGCGGCCGCTGTCGCCAAAGCAATCATTGGATACAGTGCCCATTCTGGGATCAGCATATAAAATGGATTGGCTAAAGCTTCTGGATTACGCAGTAGCAAGGCACCTTGGCCTGCATAGTTCAACAGCAAGCACGGCATCACCACAATAAACCATGCCAAGCGGATTGGGAGTCGGCCAAAATGCCCCATATCGGCATAGATTGCCTCACCACCCGTCATCGTCAAGATAACCGCACCCATGGTCAAAAACGCAACATAAGGCTGCTGTACCACAAAATTGAAAGCCCAATGCGGACTGATCATGGTCAACACAAATGGCGTTTGCGAAATACTCCATAGTCCAAAACCACCAATGGATAAAAACCACATGAGCGTCAAGGGACCAAAGAATTTACCCATCGTGCCTGTGCCATGGCGTTGCACTAAAAATAGCCCCGCCAAAATACCGATCGATAAGGGTTGCAGCCATTGGTTAAACATCGGCGTCGCAATACTTAAGCCTTCAATCGCAGATAACACAGAGATTGCGGGGGTAATGATCCCATCACCAAAGAACAAAGATGCCCCAATAAAGCCAAGGGCGATCAGGTAGATTTTTTTGTTTTCGGCAATTCGTGTGGTTCGTAGATTCAAGGCCAACAGCGACATAATACCGCCCTCGCCATTGTTATCTGCGCGCATGATGATGCTGACGTATTTAAAACTAATCGTCAGCATGATGCACCAGAAAATCAGGGACAGAATACCCAGCACAGACGCTTCGCTAATCGCCAAGTGTGCTGTGAGGAAACATTGGCGCAGCGCATATAACGGGCTCGTCCCAATGTCTCCGAATACTACGCCCAAAGCTGCCAAGGTGATGGCAGGCAATGCGGCTTTTTGTGCAGTACTTTGCATATAATTGTCTTCAATTTAGACAGGATTTTTGCGAATCATAGCACCGCTCAAGATGTTTTTGTCTAATTCAATTGTTTCTCTTGGCAGAATATATTTTTTTCGCTATTATCCACCGCGCAAAAGGTGAAGTGTCCGAGTGGCTGAAGGAGCACGCCTGGAAAGTGTGTAAACGTTTATAGCGTTTCGAGGGTTCGAATCCCTCTTTCACCGCCAAATTCAACTCTTATGGAATCTCATAAGGTCTAAAAAAGCTTAAATCTAAAGGGTTTAAGCTTTTTTTACGTCTCATACAATCTACTTGATCTATTGCAAGCTTGATGTAGTTGGGGGTATAACTGGGGGTATAATATTTTATCCCTAAAATTATACCCCCAATTCTGCGGAATTATTGCCATGCTTACAGATGCTCAAGTCAGAAAAATAAAACCTTCAGAAAAGAAAACTAAATACTCTGATGAAAAAGGCATGTATCTAGAGGTCACTCCTTCTGGAGGAATGCATTGGCGAATGAAGTTTCGTTTGAATGGAAAAGAGAATATCTTCAGTATTGGTACATACCCTGAAACTACGCTTGCACAGGCTCGCCGTGCTAGAGATGAAGCACGATTAAAGCTTAAAGATGGGATTAATCCCAATGAAGAGAAAAAGCAAAAGAAACAACAAGTCGATGAAAGCATTCTTTTCAAAGCACTTGCTATGGAATGGATGGAAGATCGTAAGGCTGTCATTAAAGAAGGGACTTACTTACGCGACTTATCTGTATTTGAAAAAGATCTTTTTCCAGCATTAGGACATATGCCTATTGATCAAATCAAAGGGAAAGATGTCCTTGCTTGTGCTAAGCAAATTGAAGCACGTGGTGCTCAGGAGATGGCTAAACGCTCTATACCTTTAGCTGGGCGTATTTTCCGTTATGCAATTCGTAAAGGGTTAATCGATAATGATCCAACCCCTCACCTTCAAGAAGCTCTCAAGCCTCGTAAAGTGAAGCACATGGCTCGCTTAGATATTTCTGAATTCCCACCTTTCTTAGAACGAATGGATCGTTATCACGGTAACATTTTGGTTAAAACTGCCTTACAAGTAATGACTTTAACTTTTGTAAGAACTGCTGAGCTTATTAACATGGAGTGGAATGAGATTGATTTTGAGAATCATTTATGGAGAATTCCAGCCTACAAGATGAAAATGGCTTTACCTCATATCGTTCCATTATCAAGACAAGCTATGGAGCTCATTCAAGCTCTACAACCCCTTACAGGCAACAAGCAATTTGTTTTCTATAATCACAGTACTGCAAAACCATTAAGTAATAATGCTCTGTTAAGCGCCATTCGCACTATGGGTTATACAGGTAAAATGACAGGGCATGGTTTTCGTGGACTTGCGTCTACAACCTTACATGAGCAAGGCTATATGCATGATGCTATTGAGATACAGTTAGCCCACACCGTTGGCAATGCCGTCTCTCAGGCGTATAACCATGCCCAATACCTTGAATATAGGACTAAAATGATGCAAGAGTGGTCGGACTTTATTGATGGTTTGAGAAATAAAGTTGTTCAAACTAATAACCTTATTTAAAAATAAGGCTTGTATTGATATTAAACAGCCACTTTTAATCATTAAATAGTCTCTTAATTCAAAGATACAATAAGCCTTGTCGATTTGCGTGTCGTGCAAATTTGGATTGAATATCTGCTAATAATCCTGATCGAACACGAAAGAGTAATAACTCTTCTTTGCAAACTAAAGTTTCCTGATTTTTTAAAACAGATTGCTCGTCAATATCATTCTTATCCTTTGATTTCTGATCTAAGGCTGGAACAGTATTTAATGTTCTATAATCAATAACTAAAGCCACATTTCGCCCTTCATATTCAAATATTGGCGAAATATAAAGAGCCTCAGACCGACGATCAATAAAACCAAACGCAATCTCTGGGACAAGTAAGCCATTTACACATTTCGAATGTTGAATCTTTTTTTGTACATAGTCACATAAAGGATCTATACGTAACTGAACTATTTTCAGATAGGGCAATATCTCAGTTTTTCGATATTTTTTACATTCTTCAGATCGTTTACTTTTGGATAAAGCACTAAATTTCTCACCACTTTCAGTTAACAATTCATATACTTGACCTACTTTATTTTCAAATAATTCCTTATCTATAACACTTAATAAAAAATTACTTTTATCTGTATCAGCTTTCTTTAATTCAATTAATGATCCAGGATAGTCGGCTCCCACTCGATCATTCATTTCGATCAATAATTTGCTATTAATACTATAATTTGGAGCAATAATATCAGATAACCCATCTAGAATAAGTTTTTTCTCAGCTTTGTAGAATTGAGTTTCTAACTCATCCATAAATACTTGGTGGATGACTTCAAAGGCACTATTTAATCTTGTTTCTTCTTTTGCATCATCAAAATACTTCCCTAAACTTGCCTTAGAAAATTGGGTAAACATTTTTTTAGTTTCATCAGACCAAGTAGTATATTCACCAAATTGAGGGAAAAACATTGAAGCAATTTCATTAGTAACTTTATGTACGACAGACTCCCAATGAAAAATACACCCTAGTTCTGGATACTCATTTAATTTTTCAATAAATTCCTTCTCTAACTCTAAGCTATCACCCTCCAATGGATCACCATAAAGGCTAAAAAACTTACCCTTTTCTAAGGCTAATATATCAATAGGACGTTTCTTCTTTAAAGTAGAATCATTAAAAAAATCTTGTTTAAATTGCTCTAGAATAGAAGAATCACGAGTCCAAAGAATTAATAAATAAGGATGAGTAATCTCATTAATCAATTTATCAACGACTGTTTGTAATGCTCTAAAATGCTGATGGGATGGAACTGTATCACCCGAAAGATTAATATCTAAAAATAATAATCTAATATCATTAAAGCCCGACTCTGGTAGGTTTTCAAAACTACCATCAAAATATGTAAATGGTATTTTATTTTTCGATAAATAATTTATTAATGGTTTAGCTTGTTCAAATTTATCATCAACTAGAACAACTCGACCATTTTCAGGTAGTCTCTGCACAATCATTCCCCTTCTTTATTAAAACTTAACACTACCAACGCCCCTCCAAGAAATTCATCAGGAATCTCGAAATCATAGAATGAAGGAAAAGTTAACTGACCGTTATTTGAAATCATTGCCTGTTGTGTAATATGCAAACCTAAACCCATGCCTTTATGATCTGGTTTATATGAAACAAAAGGCTCCATTAATAAATTTGGATCCCAATCCTTCAAGCCACTGCCATTGTCAGCAATCACAATATGGTATTGATGATTAGTCTCCTGAACATCTATAAATATTTTTTTTTCAAAATCTACTTCTTCAATTTCATTTTTATAGTCTAACCAATAAATTGAATTATCTAATAAATTTTGAATCGATGTCACAATTAAAGGTCTAGAATAATTAACCTTAATATTTCCTCTCAACTTATATTCATCAATTGTTTTTACATGGTGTGCTCTCTTCCTAAACTCAATATTAAATAGAGCTTGATCTATTGCTGAATTTAAACTCTGAAATTGCTTTTTGGGCCTTTTGACTATTTCTGAATACCCATCTAACATTGTTGATAAATGTTTAACTAAACTTGATACTCTTTCTTTTTCATCTGGCTCTTTTGTTAATATTCTTTGAACCTCATAAACAATTTTTTCTACTTCATGCATAACTACCGATAAACTAAGACCACTCCCCGCTGCCAACAATAACGTATCCTTTACTGCCTCATAATCCTCCTCAAATTTTTTGAAATAATTAATAATTCCTTGTTTTGTCTTCACTTCTTTTACATTATTTTCTACGTATTCACAGGCTTCATGAACGAGACTATTAATCGTTTTTTGCCCTGTTTCTTCAGCCAATGCTTTTCGTAAAGCAAATTTATCTTCATGTCGAAGATTAGTTATAATATCCAGTGCATGTAATACAGCTTTTTTCATTGCAATATATGCATCATTCTCAACAAAACCCTCTCTATTTGTTTTTTCTTGAAGATCGGCACTATTTCCTCGATCAAAATGAACAGCAGCCACTATTAAGTTGTTACTTATAGCCTTACTTGGATCTTGAAAGCGGCTTTTATCTAAACCTAGCCAATCATTTTCATGCTCACCATAATCATATACACGTAAATTATCCCTAAAGACTTTTACTCCAGTATGATTTTTTAAATATTCCCGAAAATTCTTTCGGTCTAAAACTCCTGAAAGTTTCATTACTATCGCGTCTAAATCAAAAATATAACCTTGAAATACAATATCTCCAATTCTATATTCAGATAAGTTTAATAATTTTTTCTTATTATTATCATCATCAAAAAGATTTCTATGACTACTAACATATTCGCTATTATCTAAAGTAATTTTTCTTGGTTTTACTTTATCCAACATACTAGGGAAAGGCATAAATTCATAATTAAAATTAATTATTTCACTTCCACGAATATGTACTTTGAACTTAAATAATGCTCTTTCTTTAATTGAATCCCAGTTTTCAATACCCTCTAACCAGTTTTTATTTTGTTTTAATTCTAGATCAATCTCAAAACTTTGATTACTTTTTGTAAACGGTGATTGCAAAGAACTCACTGTTCTCGCTAATTCCCTAATCATTGTTCTATCCCAACGAGTTTTTAAATTCTCAATAAATATGTATGTACCCTCTTGCTTTATATTCTCACTAGGGAATTCATCATCTAAGTTGTAAATCAACCTAAGGTTTTTTTCTGTAAAAAAAATAGGTTGATCCTTCTCTTCTACTTTAATAGGAAAATCTTTTAAGTATTTAACATGCTCAATATCTTCCCAATCAATTTCAACATGGACCTCTTTAGCACCTTTAGCCTTAGTGATTAAGGTAATTTTATCACCTAATTTATGAACCCCAAACCTTCCAATTCCCTTCTCACCTATTGGTAGTCTATTGTAAACAGGTGATAATTTTGGAGTTTTATCTTCATCTAATTTTGAATCACTTCCGGGTTCAAGCCAAGCATTTTTGACGGTATCAATATTCATCCCATTGCCATCATCTAGAATAGCAATGCTGCCATTTTTCTTATCCATAAAATTATCTAATACAATCTTACAAAAATTAGCATCAGCATCGTAAGAGTTTTTAATTAACTCTACTACAGCAATATGTTCATTTTTAATTAGCTGATCGCCCAATTGAGCAAGTAATCTGGCTCTTGGTTTAAATTCAAATTTTTCTTTTTTCTTTTCTTCTTGATTATCTGTATTTGTATCTTTCATCTAAAATTTCTCTTCAATTGTTTAGCTATTTGATATGCTAAGAAAACAGGAACAGCATTTCCTATTTGTTTATAAGCACTAGTCCGACTTGGTTTACCAGACTGACTTTCAAAAAAATAGTCATCTGGAAAAGTTTGTAATCTTGCAGCCTCTCTAGGAGTTAATGATCGATTTTGTTCAATATCAGGATGAATATAATGGTGCCCATCTTTTGCTATATGTGCGACCACAGTATGTGCTGCAGCTAGATCACCAGAAACAACTTTAAAACGATCAGTAAAGGACTCACTCACCTTATGACTTTTTAATCGCTCTGGCAAATCATTATAATTTAATCGTTTTTTATGACGATTCCAAATATCTACAGCTATACGATAAATTTCTAGATCTTGCTGTGTATTTGGTCGAGCCTGATGCCAAGTCACAGGTAGATCTGTTCTAATATTTGCATGTTCTAACCACGGGTGGGCTTCTTTTGTAACACAACATGGTAAATGAGAACCTTCACCTGCTTTAATTTTCGGAAGATTTTCAAGCAAATTCCATACAGTAGCATCCGAATGCCATATTGGTAAATTTGGATAAAAGTTTTTACTTTTGATCCCTTTCTTCCCAACTAAAATAATCCGCTTTCTATTTTGTAGTATTCCATAATCAGTTGCCGTTAGAATTTTATATTCAACTGCATATCCAATTGAATTAAAAAGTGCAGTTACCTTTTCAAAATATGAATTACCATTTTTATCTTTTGCTGAAAGTAGTCCAAGAACATTTTCAAAAACGAAATATCTAGGCTTATATCTTTCCAAGAATTTGGCATAGTAAATATACAAGTGATTGCGGGGGTCATCTTTTGTATTTCCACGCGCTCGACCAATAATTGAGTAAGCTTGGCATGGTGGCCCACCAACCACTAGATCTAACTTACTTCCATTGAGATATTGATCGACTTTATCAAATATCGCACTTAACCTTTCAGGGCCAATAAATTCATTAATTACAGCATCAAGCACATCTCTGGGTACAGATGCCCACAACTCTTCTCGGCTAATTTTTCCTTCTAGATATTTAATGTAAGTTTGAAGCTGATTATTTTTCTTTAACCAATGAAAAGTTTGACGTGTTCTTAAAGTAGCACATGCAGCTGTATCAGCTTCTACATGAGCAACTGGATCAAAACCGGCCTTTATAAAACCCTCAGAAAGCCCACCAGCTCCTGCAAACAAATCTAAGAATTTATAATTAGCCATACCAAAAAACTACTAATTTCTACAAATGACAGAGAGTGCCAAGATAATTTTTAATTATCAAGCAAATTCAAGATGATTAAATGCTAGAATTCAGAAACTCAGAGTATTAAATAAGCAGTATTTACATTTAGTTAAGCTAATTCCCTAAAAATATTGACTTTAATCATCCTTATTTGACCAAAACAATATATAAATTGTCTTGAAAAAAATTTATGAAAAATTATATTCCATTCGATGCCACAGTCTTACCTTTTCTACAACTAACTAGTGAACAATTTGAGCAATATTGCGAATGGCTACTTCATAAAGACAAAGAATTAATCAATGCTCATCGTATTAAAGGAAATGGACACTATCAGGGTGGACTTGATATTTGTGCCAATTTTGTAAAATCCCCTAAAAAGCTAGCTGTATATGAATGCAAATGCTGGGGAAATTTATCAATTCAAGAACTAGATAAAACTATAAAAAAGTTCAAACAAAACGACTTACTCCCTAACATAAATAAATATGTAATTATCCTTGCGCAAGAAGAAGTACCTAGAAATATTTCGAAGAAATGGCATGAGATACACCAAGAACTACATGCTTTAGGAATTGAGTCCGAGTTATGGACAGCCGTAACTTTAACCACAATGTCACAACCCTATCCAGACATTGTTAGCAAGTTCTTTCCAATGGCTCCTGAAAGTCAGTTTTACAATGAATGGATGCTTAGAACTCACTTTATTGAGACATTACATAAAGCGTTAATTGATCCTGATGAAAATAATCGAGAAGCGGCTAAAGAATTTCTTGATTTCTCTTCATTAAATTATTCAGATTTTGACGAATCCTTTTTTGAGGATGGCAATTGGAAAATTAAAAAAAAGTGGATTGAAATTTCGGCTTTATTACCTACACAAAATCATGTCGGCTCTGCCACTATTACGGTCAAAACGCATGATGCTCATGGGGTAAGTGTTATTCTAGAAAACAAATGGTTGTTAGAAAATTTCTTAGGGAACTCAGGACAACCTATCCGCTCTCGGTATAGACCATTTTATATTGATAACCCATCAAATCAATCTGAAGTTATAGACTTACAAAACTGTCGTTTTAATCTACCAATCGAAGTTGTTCAACAAATTACAGAAGTCGCAGACAATCTTACTATCGCATACCTCGGGGCAATACAAAAAATTGAAGCTATATGGAAAGCTTATAATTTTCCTTTTATTTCATGGAACGGTCGAACATATGTTGCTTTATGTACATTGCCCAAGCAAATTTGGGACCTGATGATTAAGTTTACGAACGTTCATGATGTAGATAACGGAAACACTGAATGGCACATATTTTCAGCATCTCGAAATTTCATACAACTATATACTGGTGAAAAATATAAACCTGTAGAAGATGTTTATCACGGTATGTTTTGGGCAGAAAATATTGAAGATATCAACGATAAAGATGAACTTACCTTGTTATGGGAACCGCCCCTTAGCAAAATCCCTGTATCCGAAGAACAATGGTGGCCTTGTCAAACTTCTTTTGAATGGATAACTGAGAAACTTATTCCTGAAGCTATTAATTGGAATAAAAAGAAGAACTTTTTTTCCTACTTTAGTTACTCAAGAAATATCAGAAATTTAAAAGATCTAAAGGACTTTGGTTTCATGAGGGATATTCGTAAATTTGCGTTACTCAAAGATCATTACTATCGAAGTTTAGGTGTATTAAAAACAATCGAGACCTTGCAAGCTTTTTATATTTCCCCCAAAAGTAGCCGTGCCTATTTCACTACGAATGAGATTTCACAACTATATCTTTGTCTGATTTCTTTGGTCGAAAATGCAAAAGGCTATTTTTCTTATATCTCTTCAAAGCTTGATTTTTATAATGAAGAATTCTCAAATTTTGAGGAACTTCTTAATGCGCTTAGAGGTAGAGTAGAAGAAGAGATCTTTTTAATGAATAATCATGAAATTGAAATTATTTTCAGAGCCATGGGTGAATGTATCTATGGTGATGATTCATGGATAGATATCAAATTAACAGAGGAAATTTATTTAGCTCTTAAGCCTTTTTTAAAATTTCACGATCATCAACTACTTATAGATAGATATTCTAAATATATGTAAGTTACTAGAAGCAATCCTAATTTATTTTATCTTAAATTCTGAGGATTTCTACTTTATGACTTGATAAGCCTCGACCTTATAGGGTCTAGATTCATATTCAAGTTTTTTAATATGTTCCCTAAAATAAAATTATGAAACTCATCTTTGCCCATTTTACCACGTAGAGTATTGATAATAATATAAAATTTCATTTTCAATCCTTGGAGTTGTACTTGAGTCATGCTAAAGCAACCAATATCCTCTTTTTAGAATGAAGTTACTTTTACATAATTAACTTCTTTATTAAGTAGTATTCTTTTCAGTTATATTTATAGCGACACTCTGCGTCGTATTGATAAATAGACCCTATTGTTTTATTTCATTAAAAGACTATTTTGATTATAACGATTAGAAATATAGGTAAATCATGCTATTTGATAATGAAATGAATAAAGAATTACAGTCATTTTCTAGAAATATTTCTGCACAACTATTGTTAGGCGGGATAGGTTTACTATGCCTTTATCGTGCGGACACAAAATTAGGTCTTACGTGGTATCAGTTCCATAGCTTATACATCATTGGTTTTTTATTACTACTCTGGTCCATGTATTTAGCAGCCAATAATGCAGCTATTTTATACAATGACTATCGTGATTACTTATGGCGTCAAGGTGAAAAATTTGATCGTATATGTTTAATGAAGCACCCTCAAAAAGAAGATAATCTCTTAATAGATATCTCAGAAAGCTTTAAAGGCTTAAAGAGTGCATCTTTGATAAGAATTCGTCTAGAAGGCGCATTTATCTTACTGATTTGGTTCTTATTTGCATTTGTCTATATATTAGGCATCATGATTATTTTTTTACAACAAGCTAAGATTTTTAGTTTCTAAAAACTTGAAGTCTACCAAAATTCAACCTTTACTAAATATTAGGTCCTAGAATTTATATTGATGAATGGTAACTCTCAGCTTTTCTCAAAAAAAAGGGAGCTTTCGCTCCCAAGCTTATCGACTTTTTATCTTAGCTTCAATCCATTGATGAACTTCCAAAGCTACCCATCCAATGCGCGACTCACTTAAGCGAACTGGCTTTGGAAAAGTTGGATCATAGTACTTTGAATTCACTTTTATCATTTCATAAATTTTTGCTCGACTAATACTTGTAAACTCAATTACCTCATTAATATTAATAATTTGATTCATCTGAAAAGTTTGACCTGTGAACGCATTCATGATGTTGACTCCTGATCATTGATGCGAGCGGTGATTCGCTCAGATAATAGGTCAGTCCAATAAAATTTTACTGAGTCCAATCTTGTCTAATCCCATCTAATTCACAGCTCGTACATTCTGCTGTAAACCTTGCTGAATATCCTGCACAAAGCCCTCCCCCTGATGGAACTTAGGCTTTGCTTTAGCTTTTGAGTTAGGCTGTACTTGTTCAAACTCAACAAGTTCATCTGTATAAAACTCTTCAACTAAATCCAGCCCCTCTTCTAAATCCACCTCAAATCGTGCGTTGCCATAACCCTGCCGTGCCATCTGATCTAAAGCATGTTGGTTAAATCCTGAAGCTTTACTTTGTTGATCAATGTCCTTAGCTGTTTGAATAGCGTGTTGAAGGTTGACGCCATCCCTGAGCGTTAAATCCACGTAATACACAGGTGTACGGTAGCTTTGTGTAGTGGACTTGCCTCTCAGGGTGAGTTGTAAGGGTAGGCATGAAAGCAAGCCATTTGATGCCGCATGGTAATAACTGAGTCTTGCTGCCAAAGTACGAATGCTATTAAAACCCGTGGTTCTAAAAATGAATGTGCCGAGTTCATCGGACTCATCTAAATTGACATGCAAACGCCCATATGGCTTGCAGTTGCCGCCTTGTGCCATTGGACATAGATCAGGAGATGGACATGAATGTTGCTCAATCCCTTGATGGGTCAATCGTTGACAGGTTTCTCCATTTCCTACACACACGGGGCGCCCTGTCTGACGGTCAAATAAACTGTACTCAGCCCTCAAGTTAAGCTCTGGATCGTTAAAGATCATACGAACTGGGATTGAACGGAGTTTTTGATTGGGTGCTTTGGCTCGAAGCTGCTCATCCAGTGGATGTTTAATCCACCCTTCTTTGCCTTGAATTTGACTAGTAATAGTAAATTGGTCATCCTTTTCAGGGATACGTTTACCGTTCTTTTCGACAACCTTGCCAATACTGATTCGCCCTAGAATAGGCGGTGTGATGGCTAGACCTTTAATCATGGTGTTTTCCTCTTCTGTTTAAATAAGTTTCTGTGTTTGCTTAAAATGAAATTGATATAAAAAATCCCATGCTGAGGCATGGGATTGTTGAGTGGAGCTTGATTCGCCGCTTATGAATTGCACTTAGGCTAAAGCAGCTTCAATCATCTTTGCTGTAGATATTGAAACGTCGTGAACCTTGTTTAGTTTGTGGGAACTGGTTGAGGTATTCAGGGTGTGATTTGAGTAAGGCTTTACTGTCTAAACTGATCGAGTCTTTAGCCTTTTTCCATGTCACTGAACCATTAGTGAATGTTGCACGTTCGGCATCTTGCATCTTGGCCTGAAGTTGATGCTTCAGCAGATCGAACTGCTCCTGATGCTTGTCAATTTGGCTTCGAGCTTGAAGCAATTGCTCAAACTGTTGATTGGCTTGCTCATCTTCGGATAGATCCGTGGTACTGAGAGGTACATGTTCTGGATAGAGGAGCTGTAAGGCTTTAGCTGCCGATTCACTGGCATCGGCTTCAGGTGGCGTATCCTTTTCCACACACTCCCAGAAGTAACGCTCTGCATTAATGATGTGTTGAATCACTGACTCTGAGCGTGTCACTTTAAAGATACGGGTTTCATGTCCACAGAGTAAAACACAGATATGCGCGGCTTTCTTGCCTGTCACGGCCAGTTGGTGTTGTACCTGACAGAGGACGTATAACGGTACACCGTCTCTCCACAGCTTGGCTCCATATTCCCCTGCAGTTTTACATTCCAGAATTTGTACTTCTGCACTCCCCACGACTGAGTAATCCAAGTTAGCCAACATAAAATGTTTGTCTGGATCAGGGTGTTGTAACACGGCATTGACACGACGGACTTTGCTGTTGGTATGCATGCTGTAGTATTCAGCCACTAAGGGTTCAAGCTGTTTACCCCAATATAAAGGTGCATGCCCTTCACTTTCATCTTCGATGCTTTGTTGAATTCGTCCTGTTTTGATCATCCATAGTTCGAGCATCGACATATAGGGATTAAGGCCACAGGCTGCGGCACAATCACTGCTACCGATGCCTTGTCTACGGATTTCTAGCCATTCGGCTTGACTCATACTTTTGGTGTTCACAAGACGTTTGGCACTGAAGAAACGTGGTGCAATAAAAGGTTGAGTTTTTATTGCTGTGTTGGTCATTACAGCATTTGATGAGTTGGAAATATTTAAGTGACTATTCATTATTTAATTCCTATATTCATTAAATTTCGGGCATAAAAAAGCCACATCCGAAGACGTGGCTATAGGTGTATTTGAGCGTTAGGTCAGTAAGTGAGTCTGGTCATTGATGAGGCTCAGGCAATCATGCGCAAGGCTTGTTCGAGTCCACGTTGTTTTAAACTTGCACCTGCACCAAACCATGCGGAATCCAGACGGTGATCCTGACTCATGGCTCGACGTTCGTGATCGCAAAATTCGGTGATCGAGCACAGCAAGCCATAAGCGGTGTCTTTGGCTGAACTGAGTTCTGCTCCACGCCCCTGCCCATTAAACATGCTCATGACTTTGGACATGGCACGGCCATTCGGTTCAGTCTTGTTGTCAGCTTTAGTGGCTGAGGTGGCTTGTGTGGCGACATTACGATAAAACTGGATAATACTGTCGTCCTGCTCGATTGGACTTAAGCTGGTATTGTTAAACACCGCATCAAAATACGCTGCTGCTTCGGTCTGCGTCACTTTACGCTGACTGAGTTGTTTCATTTCATACATGTGTTCATCCCATGTACGGACTGAAATACCCAATTGCTGTTTGATTTTCTCAGCATCGAACTTGGTGCTGTGCGGGACTTTGACCACGCCTGCACTTGAGCTTTGTCCTTTCAGGGCAATGGCTAAAGTGTTGTTACACACCACACGGATCGAGGTGAATTGTGCTGTAGTCGCTAGGGTTCCATCACAAGCAGTCGCTAAGAGAATATAGCCATTACTGACATCTTTACCCTTTAAGGCTGAAGTCTGTCCTGTTCGTGCCAATGCCCAGAACTTCTTCCCACCTTTGAGTACACCTGCGGTTTCCAATTCAAAGCCTGATTGTTCGGTCAGATCACGATAAAACTCTAAGATCTGTTTCGGTTGCACTTCCTGATAACGTTGACTGACCACAGACAGTGGTGCATGGGTATCGGAACGGTATAACACCCGTTGTTCTTCATAGGGCATGATGATGCTTTGCCCTCGTTCATTCTGCGCCATATAGCTGACATTGGAAGATTCAATGCGCCAGTCCATGCCTGCTTGTTGTGCCCAGACTTCAATCGGTTGGTTTTGTGTGAGTTGGTTGCCTAAGCCATGCCAAGGGGTTTCGCCTACATAAGCCATTTGTTCAATTTGATGTGCCATACGTTTTGTCCTTCTAAACAAAAAAGGCTGCTGGCCCCCATTCCTTAATTGGAATGAAGTCCAGCAGCCTGATTCAGATTGGTCTTGTGAATGTGCTTATTAAGCCTTATGTAATTGGCTCAACAAACTCATTCAGTGTATTGATTCATCTTTATGTTATATAAGTGAAATTTCTTTCAATCCACGCAAAAGCCTCAAACACCTAGCCCGTGGTTCATGCCCCTGAAGATACCGTCTTGAGCTTATTGTGTGGTCATCACAATTTCTCGACCATCCTTCAATACGGCAACCACCTCTCGGACATTCCGTGGATCACAATTTAAAAAGAAGCGCATGGTTTTACCGTACAGAATTGGATTGGCACCATCACGATAATCGGCTTTACAGTTACCACGGTTCACCACCACTCGATCCAGAGTAATGCTGTCAGAGAGCGAGATTAAATGTAGATAGGCTGTTTCCACCACGTTGTTCGGGCCAAAGACCTGATTCTTGATTTCAATGCGGTATTGCATGGTCGCATCGCCTTGGTCAGCGGGTGCTTGTTGTGCTTCCTTCTCCGCCTCCTGTCTGTTCAAGGTTTCCCACTCATCCCAGCCTTTGGCAATGAACTCTCGTATTTCCTCGACAGGGGTCACTTCCAAATTACTTAAGTAAAAGCCTGCTGTACTGGCAGTTTCTTCACTTGGTGAGTTTTCTAAAGCCTCTAAATCCTGTATTTCTTTCTCGGTCAGTTTTTCAGCTTTGACCGCAGCTTTCGTTTCTTCAGTTTTAGCAACCGCATTCTGTGCATGTGCTGCTTCTGGTTGCTTTTCACAACCCACTGTGAGCATGGCAATGGTTGCCCACATCATGATCTTTTTCATTTTATTTCTTTCCCCCTATTCCCAATAATGCTGACAAGATGGCAAAACAGATGAGCATGAGAAAAAAACTTGGCCCTAACCAAATCAACAAAATGACGATACCAATACACCACAAAATTAAGGACATCATCTATCTCTCAAGCTGTTGTATTGAATCAATACTGAATATTAGAACCATCAAATAACGCTGAACCTTGAATGGACAATCGGCCTGCCTCATCTTGGATTAGTACCGCTTTCTCTTTCACCTCTTGACCCGTTTCGGACTCAAGATCGTAGCTACAGGCAAAGATGGGGCGCTTTTTTTCTTCAGGGAAAACGTAGCCTTCCTGACTACACTCGATATTGGATACCGATTTAACTTTTGGGTTTAAGCTTGCGTATTGGTTGTACAAGCTCTTTATGTCCTCTTCTTTGAATGAACCTTCACCGCATCCCATTAAGAATACTGGGACAGCCAGACAGACATAGAGCAATTTATTGATTTTCATATGGATTCACTTATTTCTTCTAAAGCGTAAGATTGGATAGATTTTTTCCATTCTTTAATTTCTGAATGGCATTGCGTTGTCTTAACGATTCATACACTGTTGGTAATATTTTTCTCTAAACATTTGCTTGGTTGCATCAAAGGTTGCCAATCCGCCTCGTTCATATTCAAAGGCATCATGAATGATGGGTCTCAGCTGTTCACGTAGCGCTTCATTATTTCCAGCCAGAAAGAATGTCGCATTGGCGATTTGTCCTTGCTTCAAACGTACATCCATGACGGTTTCAGCAACATCCGCTTCTTCCTGACAGGCTTTTTCCTTTTCTGATGTACAGCCTGTCAGTAAAGCAATTGCGACGATCAGTAGTAATTTATTCTTGAGCATGTTCTGTTCCTACCCTCTGCATTTACCAACGGAATAACCTCTGGCAAAGTCCAGACGTCGTACATCGTCTTCACTGGTCACAGGCACAGTAAAGAATGGCTTACCGTATTGTTCACGGATGGTGTCATAACGACAGCCACAAGATTCTTCACTGCTTACGGCAGTTTTAATGGCTGAGTTTGGATACATACACTGTTCAATATAGGCTTTGCGGTCTTTGGCATCCGTCGATGAACAGGCAGATAAAACAGGTAAAAGGCATACAGCAAACATGCTGAATGTTTGAATTTTCATGAAGCTCCCCTCTAATATTGTTCTGTATTGAAATCAAAATTTAAGACACAAGGATGCATGCTCCCTAGTGAGGAAGATGTGCAGATATGAATAAAATGAGACGAATAAATCCCATCAACTGCTTGATGAAAAGTCAGTTGTTTGAAATAGAATTCAGTACAGTAAGGGGATGATTTGAATGACCATGATGGACTCCTTGTTTAAAAGAAGAACTACCACATCACTGCTAAATAATGGTGGCAGAACGAAGAGGGTTAGCAGACTGGTACACAAGGATCCAGCACGCGCAAGCGCGTCCCCCTCCGTCCTACCATAGAAAAAAGGGGGACGTGAGGATCCAGTACTAAAAATCTGACTTTTTAGTACTCTTGTGTATAGGGTCTGCTAAAACCCACTGGCAATGTAGGCCAGCATGCTAAGAATAATGGTGAGGGCAAGTTAAGTCAATTCAGATGGTTATGGATACGGCTTATTTTGTATGTCTATATTTATTGATTACTTAGAGTACTTTTAACTCTACTTCTAAACTTAAGCTTTACTTAGAAAAATCATGGAAGAATGATTAAATATTAGACGTGTAACGCGACTAAGCATAAAAAGCCATTCTAGCGTCGAACACCCTAGAATGGCTTTAATTAAGTTAAGATATAGCTATTAATCTTAGGTAGTCGAGTGGAACAAAATCATTTTAATATTGTTCACCAATATAGAGCTTAAGAGCAAGGATAGCTTTTTCTTCAGATTCATTAATTAGCTTTTCAGCATAATAACTCGTCATTTTATATCCAATTCCAGCGGCAATCGCCTGCCCCACTAAAGGCACCCACGAACTAAAACTTTTAGAAGCCTGTGCTACAGCCAATTTAGGCAAAATCTGTTTAATTCCAGCCTCTGTAGCATATTGAGCTAACCATTTACTAATTCCCTGAATCGTTCCATGAAGCTTACCGTTCTCTTCACTTTTTTCAATATAGTCCGCAATACTTGAATCAACTAGGCCATAACTTTTTAGAACTGTTTGAGTTAACTTAACCAAAAGTCCGACATCAAATGCAACATTGACACCCAGCACTGGGTTTAAGCCATTCGCAGCTGATAAATACGCATATCTTTTAGCAACTTCAGTTATCGTTTCTCGCTTCGCTTTAATAGCTTCCTCGCTATATGCTGCGGACTCACTAATGAATTTTCCCTTTTTTATATTAGGTAAATTTTCAGAAATGTCTTTTATTAATCGAGCCGTGTCAAAATGTGCAATCTTTTTAGGCTTAGACGACACTAAATAAATTTTTGAGATATCAGAAACATTCGTATTATGAATCATATCGTTTAAAACCATTTCTATAACTTCATCTCTAGAAAGGTCATTATCTTCGGCACCATCTCGTACAGCATCATCCATCTTTGTACGTACTAAAAAAATAGGCTTTTTAAGTTCATTCGTAACGTAATTAAAGAGCTTAATATCAGCTTCATAAAAACGGTTTGCTGTCACTAAAACAATGGCATCAAACTCAGACAATTTCATGTCATCGACGTAAGATTCAAAAGGAAAGTTAGCTGTACCACAACCTGGCAAATCAACTAAAATAATTCCATTCTCTGTCTTATATTCTTTTGGCTCCATTGTTGTTTCAACAAAGCCTACAGGAGCGATTTTCGATCCTGCAATTGCATTAATTAAAGAAGATTTACCTGATCCACTTTGACCTGTAACGGCAATTTTGACTTCTGTATTTTCCCACAAATCTACTTGGGCCTTAATATTATTAAGTACATCCTCAATAGAGCTTTCTTTTGTCGAAGAATTGTTAAACATCTTCTCGTTAATAACATTTTGTAAAGTTTCAAAAATACCCACTTAAAATTCCTCTATTTATGAGTTATAAAGTCATATGATTATCAATTAATCAAACTAGAAAAAGAAGATCGTACGAATAATTAACGACATATTTTGTCGTACAAATTCTCTTCATTAAACTCAATAAATCTTACAAGAAATTCTTTTACAAACAACAACCATATGCTGCCTTTAGGAATTGGAGCAAGTATCCCCCAATTCCTCAGAATACAAAAAATAGCCTTTTGACTCGTAATGTATAAGTCAAGAATTTTGACTTAAGCTATTTTTTGATCCCTCTACGCTTGGTATTTTCAAACTCTCCATGCCCAAAAGTTTGCATATCTTTTATGGCTTTCACTCGAAGACGTTGTATGTCCTTTTCAGGCAAGGTCAAATAATTGATCACCGAGAGTAAATGCTCCCAATCACTCTCTTTATTCCTTGTGACCATCCCTAGCCCAATTTCACAACCTGCCATACGCAACTTATGAATGTACTCCTTACTATGAGGGTTAAAATAGCAACCATGCCCTTGAGTAATCTCTTGCCATTTCTCCCCTATACGCTGCGCATAATAAGAGCCTTTCTGTACTTTCGTACCATCATAAATGAGTAACAGATGGGCATGATACCCACCATTGTTTTCCGTTGATTGTTCCAACGCCCAAGCATAACCATGTAGATATTGAAAACAGGTATCTTTATTCGATAAACGATTCCGCATCTTTTCAAAGTGCTTGTAGAATTGCTCTATATTAATCTGGCCCTTTGAATCATTTTTGTACGCGAGATCTACTCTGACTATCAATAACTTAGAGTAATGATGGAAAAGCTTACCAATATAACCTTCTAAGCTTTCCGTGTTGTTTTTTTCTTGTTGAGCAAATTGATACAACTCATCATGGATTCGATGCTTAGATGCTTTAATTTGTTTTTCAAATTCCTTCAACTGTTCTAGTTTAAGCTGAAGCACAAAATCATAATTATCTGCATTAGGGTTACAAAAAGGGTCATAACGCATTGAATCTATTTCTAGTTTTAATGCCACAAAAACAGCGTTGTAATCACTATAGTGATGATCCACATCATAGATATGTTCAAACTGCTCTAGTAGCTCCTTAAAAACTGGTTTAAATGCGTCTTCAAAACCTACGACCATAATATTGCTAATAAAACTCTCTACTGCGATTAAGATAGCTGGTTCAGAAAGACGATTGAATGAAGGTATTGATGTCATGGTGTCTCCAAAAAATATTTTTCACCATGTCATCAGTCAGTTGAGTATTTATTTACGAGTACATATGTACTCGTTCCTGAGTACTCTCACAGTCTCCAGTACAGTATTCTCTGTAAATGATCTGTGAGAAGTAGCATCATGAAAGAAAGATTGTAGCGATTGATTGAATTCTTTTTATAGTCAGTATCTTATTAATCGAAGAGTTAGGATATCTTAATAATATAAGATACCAACTAAGCCTGCTACATCACAAACTAGAAATACCCATAAAATCCTACTTTGGTTAATAGTAACAACTACTAAATTATGGGAATTTCTTCATCAGCAGAGAAGCTAAAGTTAGCTTACTCCACTATCACTCTTTGCTTTCGATTTCTTGTTTCTAACCACTGGTACAACTTTTTCCATAGGCATTTGATTGTCAAATAAATTCGTTAAATACCGACTCATGCTTAACTTATGTGTTGAACCAGATGATACATCCTGTAAAAAAATAGCCTGTGAAATAAAATAGGGAATAAGATGTGAAATCACTGATTTTTCTACTGCGGCTTTATGATTTCTAATGTAAAGATACTTCACAGCCAAACTCTCATGCTTTGGAATAAAGTCTATAAAGCTGACTAGTTTTTCTAGATCAGAATTGCTCGGTTGAACTTTACATTTCTTCATTGCAGCGTTAGCAGATTTAACCCAAAGTTCTTCAACTTGCTCACTTAGCCATTTTTGATCTTCCGCTCCATTAGAATTATCAAACATCAGTAGAACATCTAGTGTCTCATGTTGATTTTTTTTACGACAGATTACAATATGTTGGACATCTTTGAATTGCCTATTCTTTCCAGATAACCGTGTTTTAAACGCATTGAAAATAGCTGTAATCCCTAATTTGTCGTGCAATGAGTAGGGTAGGCTAAATTTGCATCTCATAAGAACTCGCTCTTGATCAAAAGCTTTTCGCCATGGTTTAACATCTGCGTACTTCAAATGTTGTAAATTAGGCTTTATTTTTTGTTCGTATTGTTTTGCCAATACTCGTGCTTTTTTCATCAAGTCATTTAAAGTTTGGATTTGTTCCTGATGCATCACTACTTGCGAAATATTACGATGCTCTTCTTCTACAAAATAGTATTCAAAAAGGTTAATCACCAAATCCCAGTAATCTGATTCAATATTTATTGCTCTTAATTTATTTGCAATTTGTTGGGTATAAAAATTATAAAATAATACAAGGTACTGGCTCCCAACTGTAGACAGCCCTTCAGGGCTACAGTTCTGTTGGGGCTTAACGGTGAAAAACGGATTTGTCGAATGTAATAGATTGTCAATAAAACATTCAAACTGAATCAAGAACTTTAAAAGCTCTTCATCAAGTATAGTGTTGCCATAAAATATTTTAGCCCACATATGTCTTTGTTTATTATTTATCTTGGTTTTGACAGCACCATTTTTTTCATCAGCAACATAATCAATAAAATCCTGCATTGTGCATGGAGTTGATGAATGTATGACTTCATCTTGCGATGGCGCCCCAACTTGGATTTCCAAGCTCTTTCCAACTTTTTGTTTTTCAAATTTTGATTTTGGCTCAGGTAATGCAACTGAAGCCAAAGGCATAGCTTGCGTAAAATCACGCTTATTGTTGTAAAAGGCATCTTCTGGATCACTACATCTTCTCTGTGGCAGATCAGCAGCTTGAATATTCCTTTGTACCACTTTGGAATTGAACTGCTCAAGCTGACGAGTATTGCTATTTATTTTCGGGCTAGTATTTCTTACCAAGTGAACTGTAGCGATTTCCGTTTTTTGTGCATCAGTATCCTTAACCCAACATTTGATTGAAGGATGCAAGTTTTTATTATGATGAGAAAAATAAATATACTTACTTGAAATGAATAAATATTTAACTCCCCAATACTCTAGCAAACGTAAGTCTTCTTTTGTAAAAGAAGCGTCAATTTTAAACTTTAGCTCAGGAATAAGTTTCATTAATTGATTATTCCAGTTAGTTAATCTAAATGAAATATTTTGAAAACTCTCAATATCTGATTTTATTTCCTGCTCAATTCTATCAATTCTATCTTCTGAAAAAGGCTGTTCCATCAAATCCCGATGGTTTCTTATCTTTTCTAATTCTTTTAAATATTTAGCTTCAAGATAATTTTTTGCTCTTGTCTTATCTGCCAATAAGCCTTTCAAACTTTCATTAAAACTCGCCAACCAAGATTGTTCAGTTAGAGCTATAGAACTAAGCAGAGTGACTGTATGAAATCTATAACCATAAGCCCCATCATCTTCCAACTTTATATATGCGCGTAAGACATCTGTATGCTGAGAAAATATCGTGACTAAAGCTTCTTCAATAATAAGCTTTAAAGTCGTTGCTCGCTCCAACCATCTATCTGAACAATTATCTTCAAATCGGGATGTTTCAATCTCAATATCAAATGCCAAAAAATATGCGTTGTCTGTTTGTTTTAAAAAAGAATGTAAATCTTTAAATATTGTTTTGTGGTCATCGTTACAATCAAACCTCTCAGGTTGTTTAGCCAACAATTTAAGCTCGTCTCGAGCTGAATGTATATTCCTGAGAAAAGCATTAATTTCAGCCTCATCTTTTTTATTCTGAGTTAATTGTCGATAGTCTTTTAACTGAAGCTCAGTGTAGAGTCTTCGGCACTCTTTTGAATATTCGGTTATACCAAAATTTAAAAATACTTCAGGATCAATTTTAAGATTTTCCAATACATTCTTAAACGTACAGTAATCAATTTCATTTGAGGGTATTCCCTCATTTTCTGCTGCCATTAACCGACCAAAATATATCTCACAATTTCGATACCATCGAATCAATTCCAAAGAATTAGAAACTGGTTGCTTTACGTTGTAGTAACCATCTTCATCATAAATTGAATGCGAATAACGAAGTTCCATTATTTTAAATAAATCACCACTTTGTACCAAAGCAGCATTGGGAAAATAGGTAGTATTAGACATACAACACCAACGTAAGCTATTGTTTTATAGATTCATAATGACTCATTTACTAATTTTTTACTACAGCAAATTTTAACTTTTAATACTGCATTTTTTAATTAATACCACAGCAAATTTGATAAGTTACAACAATCATTGCACTTATTTACAACAGACTAGACAAGCATCTCCCCCCAATAATTCAACAAGACATAAACAAAAAAATCCCTCTTATACCATATTGGTTTAAGGGGGATTTCAGTCTATTCAGGCTTTTATTAATAATTTCAAAATTCCATCCATGTCTTCAACTGCTCTCCATACCATTACATCATTCGCACACGCTCTTCCCAATACTGCGCACGGTTATAAGCAGAGCGAATTCTATTCTGCTCTAGATGAAACCAACAGACGTTCAATCCATTCTGGAATTAATAAATTTGACTCTCTTAATAATTATACAAAGCAATAAAAAGCTCACTATTGGCATACAATCAATTAAACGGTTATTATACGACCAATTAATACACCTCTAAATTGAGCTAACTCTATCATTATCTATATGGGGGTAAAATTGGGGGTAGAAACAAAAACATGCTATATAAATATATTTTTATTTCAATAACTTAAATTAATAATGCGACTCCCTCTTTCACCGCCAGAATAAACTGCAATGCCAAGCAGAATGAAGGTCTAAATTGATAAAATTTAGGCCTTTTTTAATTTTATTGTTCTCAATATTAAATATTCCCCTAATTGATCTTCTATTTGTTTAGCTCAATAACTTCACAGTATTTAAGTCCTGATTGATAGATTTAAATCACACGTTTTTTTCCTAATGCACGACTTATGGATTTTTTATTAGCAGTAAGAAAGACACGTTTATTTACAAATACAAATTTTATATTCTAAAGACAATTACTTAAGCCTATGCTAAAAATTAATCATCCTCTCAATATAGGCACTATTCAAAAAATTATTCATTAATTTAAACATCATAGAACTGAAACGCGATTGCGGTACTTTTAACTTGATCAACGAAAAACTTAAAAAACACCTTTCATATATCACTGCTATTCCGGAGAGAACATGAATAACAGCCAGAATTATGTTAAGCAGATCAAGAACGCCAAACGTGGTGGCTATACCCCAACCCTTGCCAAAGACATAAATAAACATAAAATTCAAAAAGCACAGCGTCTGATTGACGAATGGCGAAAGCTCGCCAATGAACTCCGCCCCCAAATGCAACTGGAGATGGCATATACACTTGAAGAATGCGCACAGGATCTAGACCAAATTTTAAGAATGAAATAGCACCCAACGTTCATCTATCCTACTTTTTCGCCCACATCTTGTGGGCGAAACATTGCCTAATTTTATTTCTCTGGTTTTAGAGCCAAACATCGGTTGAATGCTGAATAAATCAAACGTATAAATTACATTCGATTTGCTGTTTTTTTAACTTGCACCACTTCAAAAAATCTGTAGAATGCATTCCACAACGCCGGCATAGCTCAGTTGGTAGAGCAACTGACTTGTAATCAGTAGGTCCACAGTTCGAATCCGTGTGCCGGCACCATTTCTTAGCCTCGCTTTTTAGTGAGGCTTTGATGTTTTTAGAGCCGCTCTTTTATGGCTTCCTCGCGCTAATCTGCACATAACGAATCAGCCCGTCTCGATACAACTTTTCGCACAATTTTGCCGTCATCTTGATTTTGAATTGATCCACATGACTCAGGCTCATCTGACTTTTTTGTTCTTGAATATAATCGGCAAAACCCTGAAATACGAATTCGCTGATATCTTCAATCTGGATATTTTCGAAACCTGCCTGTTGCACTTGGTGTTGTAAATTTTGCTTTGAATTTAAATTTTTCAAATTCACATCTGCTGCTTTCAACAGACTTTGATATTTCAGTCGCTGTAATGAATTTAAATTCAAAAACGCATCGGACAACATTAAATAGTGAAAAGCAAAGCGTCCTTTTGAATTCAAAACATTAACAACTAATAAAAGCAATAAATTCAAATCACTATGATACGCAGCATCAATACACAGTACGGCATCCATACAGTTTTGTGGATAAATATTTTTTAAATTCAAAAATGAATCTTGTTGTATTTTGATTTTTGAATTTAAATTTTTTTGGATTTTTTCCACACATTCGGTTTGCAATTCGACTGCGGATAAGTTTTGAATTTGAAAATGTTCCATCCAAAAAACCAAGCTCGCGCCCTGCCCACAACCAAGGTCTAAAACACGATCTGTAGATTTTAATTGAATGGATTCGGCAAGATGTAAAGCGAGTTTTTGACAGGCTGCAGGATAGGATGATTTTGCATCATCCCAATAGCCCAAATTACTCCAAGCAAGCTCCGCATCATCTCCGAGTAGTCGACTGTTAATCGCATATTTATGGCTAGGAATATAATGACGAATTGCTTGAAGCCATTTCATGTTAGTAACCGAGTTGAGGGGCAACCTCCACTTTAGGTTTTAAACCTACAAACGGCAATGGTGCACCAAAAATTTCTGCAATATGCATAGCAGACGTTACCGCAGATTCTAAAATCGGCAGACCGTCACAAGACCATGAGCCACAGAAGAAGACTTTACGCTCAGGCGATAAATGTCGTTGCTGTAACTCTTTATTCAGCGCCACCGTATGTGAATCCACCACTGCGCGTGTCAAACTGACCGAAGAGATCACTTTTTTAGGATCAATCGGTGTCACTGGCTGCCAAGTTTGGAACACTGGAGTTTTACCCACCAAGCTCGGCTCAATGGAGTTCAGCCACACGGTAAATTGCTGACGGGTAAATTTACGGTCCATCATATAACTTAGTACAGACCAATCTTTACGCTTCGGCGGCATCACCGTTTGATCAGTGTGAATCACCAACTGACCTTGCTCAAATTTAAATTTCTTTAAGAGCTCAATATCATCAGCAAACTGAGTAGAATCTAAAAATTCTTCCGTTTTGGTGGTTGGTGTCGCAACAACCACGCGATCGAATAGATGATGTGCACCGGCCTCAGTTTCCACCAAGACTTTATCGTCTTGCTCGAGCACTTTGGTAATTGCCGTACCACTTTGAATATTTAAACCTTCAATCAGTTTATCAACCAACGCAGGTGTACCACCTTGGATACGCAGCAAGGCATCACCATTGGTCAATTGACGCAAGAAAATCAATAGTGGTTTCGCAGGCCATTCGCCAATCGTTTTCGGGTTACAGGTGCAAATGGTATACAACACAGGCATGACCGCACCATGCCAAAATACTTCTTCAATTTCATTTTTATTAATGAACTCGGCAAGCGTGATGTCCTGATTTTTTGATTTAAAAAATCGAGTGATCGCGGCTTTGAGTTGCAACATCCCTTTGACTAAACGCCAGCCATATTGTTGTAAGCCTTTACGGTTATTAATAATTGGGAAATTACCAATACGGCTACGACTGGTGGTCAACCACGTTTCTGTACGATCTTCAAATAGCCAACTGCATGCCATATAGGTACGGACGGGGAAGGTTTTAATCCCTAAATGGGTCGCCAAACTTAAGGTATTTTTCCAGAGGTGTGGATTCATCACACGCAAAGGGGCATCGATCAAGCCGCCTTCAAACTCAGTGCTGTGGCTATCCATACCACGACCAGGCAGAGCTTCGAAAATTGTAATGTTATGCCCTGCGTCTTTAAGAATTCTTGCGGTAGCCAGCCCAGCCATGCCACTACCGATGACTGCAATTTCCAATTTTCTTTTCCATCTATAAAACACAGTTTAAAAGTATGACTGATCAGAACTTAAAAATAGCTATTAAAAAATACCAGATTCGCACTTTTTGTATGGATTTCAGTACAGCCGTTTTTAATTTAAATTTACAAATATTTACAGTCAAAAAAACACACAATTTAAGCTTTGTTTTTTAACCATATTTTTCTTTAAAATTTTAATTACTCTATAAAACCAAACAATTAAATTAACCATTTTTATAACTTTCGGTTTACTTTAAAGCCAAGTCTCGCTAAGATGCGCCACATAAGAAAGTGATAAATTCATCACAATTTATAAAAAGTAAAATGATATTTAAATCATGACAACTATAAATACTACAGCGCTTAATAAAAAAGCCTCTGACTGTTCAGAGGCTTTTTTTTCGGCTATTTCAATGTCATGAATTTCGCTTAAGCTTCATGCGCCACTGCAATTTCACCAAATTTTCCGTTATTGAAATCATCAAAGGCTTGAATGATTTCAGCTTTGCTATTCATCACAAATGGGCCATAACCTTGAATCGGCTCATTTAGTGGCTCACCGCTAAGCAACAAAAATTGTGTGTCCTGCAACGCTTGTAGCTGAATGGCGATATCGTCTTTGGCAAACATGACCATCGAACTGTCTTGCACTTTATGGCTTTCATTCACCACAACCTCACCCTTCAAGACCACCAAAATGGTGTTATGCCCTTCAGGTACATGTAAGGTGGTTTCATATTGAGCTTTCAACTCACCATCCCAGACATTCACTGGACTAAAGGTCTGTGCTGGCCCAAGGTGACCACCCATTTCACCGGCAATCACCCGAATATGGCCTGCACCTTCATCCATGTCTATGCGTGGAATATCTTGGCGCGTGATCGCTTGATAACGAGGCTGAGTCATTTTGTCTTTTGCCGGTAAATTCACCCACAATTGAACCATCTCAAAAAGACCACCTGCTTGAGCAAATTCAGGCGAATGAAATTCTTCATGTACCAAACCCGAACCTGCGGTCATCCATTGCACATCGCCCGTTTGAATTGTGCCACCACCACCACTTGAGTCTTTATGAGTCACTTCACCACTGTAGGCGATAGTCACGGTTTCAAAACCACGATGTGGATGTGAACCCACGCCATGCTGTGCAGTGGTGGGATCGAACTGATAAGGTGCTGCATAATCCAAAAGCAAAAATGGGCTAATCGCCTGACCTAGACGATCATAGGAAAATAAGCTTTTGACTGGAAAACCATCGCCCACCCAGTGCATTTGCTGATTACGATAAACACCAATTACTTTTTTCATTTCTTAGCTCCTATATTCATACGATAGGATGAACATAGCGCTAATTTTAAACTTTGAAATACTTACTGACCATCATCCAGATAGCATTCTATATCTCAAATATAGAACAATAATCAGTAATACAATCTAAAATTTACTCAAAAACAAGCATTGATTTGAAAAATATAGGGGTTTAAGTCATATTCAACAATAAATTATCCCAATTTTATGATTGTTTTTCTCATTTAAACCCATTCCATTATCCCATTTTTATAGCTATGCTAAATCGAGTTAACACGCAGACTTCATCTGATCCTGCGTACTTGCAAACAGGAAAGAGGACAATAAAATGGGCAAACCTTACGTTCGTTTAGATAAAGACAATGCCGCGGTACTTTTAGTTGACCATCAAACAGGTCTACTTTCATTGGTTCGCGATATTGATCCAGATAAATTTAAAAATAATGTGCTTGCACTGGCTGCAGCCGCGAAATATTTTAATCTTCCAACAATTCTCACCACCAGTTTTGAACAAGGTCCAAACGGGCCATTGGTTCCAGAACTCAAAGAAATGTTCCCTGACGCACCTTATATTGCACGACCAGGTCAAATTAATGCTTGGGATAATGAAGATTTTGTGAAAGCAGTCAAAGCAACCGGCAAAAAACAATTGATTATTGCCGGTGTAGTGACTGAGGTTTGTGTAGCATTCCCAACCTTGTCTGCTTTAGAAGAAGACTTTGACGTCTTTGTGGTGACCGATGCTTCAGGTACTTTCAACCATTTAACCCGCGACTCAGCGTGGGAACGTATGACGCAAGCGGGTGCACAGCTCATGACGTGGTTTGGTACCGCGTGTGAATTACACCGTGACTGGCGTAATGATATTGAAGGTTTAGGTGCGCTTTTCGGCAATCATATTCCAGACTACCGTAACTTAATCAACAGCTATACGCAAAATACTGAAAAGAAATAATCCTCCAGTAGTAAAAAGCGGCTTCGAGCCGCTTTTTTTATACCTGATGTATAAATTGACGTATGATAATTGGAATTGAAATAATTTTTCACTGCATAAGGTGATCCATGCATTCATTTGATGACTATTACTACTTTTACTTGGTGGTGAAACATGGCGGTTTTAGCGCTGCAAGTGAAGCATCGAATATTACAAAATCAAAATTAAGCCGACGCATTTTAGATCTTGAAGCCAAATATAATGTCACCCTTATTCAGCGTTCTACCCGACACTTTAAGGTCACGACATTAGGCCAAGAATTGTATGAAGAATGCATAAAAGTGATCGAACAAGTCGAATGTGCGCATCAGGTGCTCTTGAAGCAAAAAAGTGAACTTGAAGGCTTGGTTAAAATTAGCTGTCCACCAGTCATGATGGAACATCAAATTCGCCCCTTGTTAAATCAGTTTTTAAAAGATCATCCCAAAGTTCAGGTCGAACTCGAGCTGTCTAGCCGCCGTGTGGATGTCTTACATGACGACATTGATTTGGCGATTCGCACCAATTTTAGTAAGAATGAAGACTCGAGTATTATTGTACGTGACGTGATTAAAACCGTGCATTGCTTAGTGATTAGTCCTGAACTTTTACAAGGACGCGAGTTAAAGCATATTACCGAATTGACAGAATTTCCGAGTATCGTTTTGGGCACACAGAAAAACCGCTATCAATGGCATTTGCATCATACAGGACAGCAAGAACAGATTGAAATTGCCTTACAGCCTCGGATTAAAAGCAATGACTTAGCCGGTACTTATTATGCAGCACTCGATGGTTTAGGCATTGCAGACTTACCCTATTTAACCGTGCAAGCAGATATTGAGGCAGGTCGTTTAATTCACCTCTTCCCCGAATGGTGCTCAAATGTCGGTACGGTGCAATTGGTATATGCTTCGCGCAAAGGTCAACGCCTAGTCATGGAAAGATTAATTGACTATTTAGTCGATGGAGTTCGTGGCTATGCTCCAGAACATGATGGCTATTTAGTCTAATGATCTAAACCACAAAAAAGCCAGAACTGAGTTCTGGCTTTTTTAAATCTACGGTTGGATCACCAAATTAGATTTTACCCACTAGGTCGATCGATGGTGCAAGCGTCGCTTCACCTTCTTTCCATTTTGCAGGACATACTTCACCTGGGTGTGCATGTACATATTGAGCAGCTTTTACTTTACGCATCAATTCAGAAGCATCACGACCAATACCACCTGCATTGATTTCAACGATTTGGATTTTACCTTCAGGGTCAATTACGAAAGTACCACGGTCAGCAAGACCATCCGCTTCAATTAAAACATCAAAGTTTTTCGCAAGTGTCCAAGTTGGATCGCCAACCATTGGGTATTCGATTTTCTTAATTTCTTCAGAAGAATCGTGCCAAGCTTTATGCGTGAAGTGTGTATCAGTAGATACTGAATAAATTTCTACGCCCATTTTTTTGAATTCAGCATAGTGATCAGCAAGATCGCCTAATTCTGTTGGACATACAAAAGTAAAGTCAGCAGGATAGAAAAACACCACAGACCATTTACCGTAGAAGTCTTTTTCTGAAACTTCAATAAATTGACCGTCTTGGTAAGCGGTAGCGTTAAATGGTTTTACTTCAGTATTAATTAAACTCATTTGATATTCCTCTAACTCATTTCAGGGATTGCTTATCTGTTGAAGCTAGAATACGACTTATCAAATCATAGGTAAAACCGAACTTTTTTATAAAAACTATCGGATTTTTAGATTTATTATTTATATTAATATTAGATTTTAATCGACGCTACCAATCAATAATCTATTCGCTCAATGCTGAACACAGTACTGGCAAACATTTAGATACACATAAAAAAACCCTCAAGATTGAGGGCTTTTTTTGATGATGATCTACCGTTTTAAACGCTGTGTTTAAGGTTCATTAGAACGGTAAGTCATCATCTAAATCTGCTGCTGCAGGAGCCGGTGTCGGTGCAGGCTGTTGTTTTGGCGCAAAACCACCTGGGTTGTTATTGCCATAACCGCCTTGGTTTGAGCCATTACCGTAGCCACCTTGGTTTTGGTTATTGTTATAACCACCTTGTTGATTATTAAAACGAGGCTGACCAAAATCACCGCCTTGACCTTGTTCGCCTTGTTGGCGATTATTGTCAAGCATTTGCATTTGTTCACCACGAATTTCAGTCGTGTAACGCTCTTGACCGCCTTGATCTGTCCACTGACGAGTACGTAATGAACCTTCAATATAAACTTTAGAACCTTTGCGCAAATATTGCTGCGCAATTTCACCTAAGCGGTTATGTAACACAATACGGTGCCATTCTGTTTGCTCTTTACGTTCACCTGTATTTTTATCTGTCCATGAATCACTCGTTGCAATTGAGAACTGAGTGAGAGAACCACCATTTGGGAAAGTTTTTGTTTCAGGGTCACGACCCAAAGTACCAACTAAAATGACCTTATTTACACCACGCATCAGACGTATTCTTCCTATTTGTTTCTATTATTTACTTTATAAGAGTTATGGTTAAATGGCTACCTCTTTCCCTAACAAGTGCGTTAAATGTTGTCGCGCAGATTCATCCATCTGCTGCTTATCCACTTTTACATAAGCCACTTGCTGGTCAGACATCACCACAACTTCTTCAATACCACGAATTGCTAAAAGCTGAGAAGTCCATTCATCCGTTTCTTTATCTTCAGGCAAACTGAAAACCATAGACGATAAATAACGCGGCTGAGCCAACCCAAAACTAATGATCAACCATAAAATGGCTAGCCCTGTCAGGATGCCCCATCCCATTGCCGTATCATTTAGCAACAGAAGTTGCCCACCAATCATACCACCAAAAAATGCCCCTAGAAACTGACTGCTGGCGTTCACCCCCATGGCAGTCGCTTTGGATTGAATTGGAGCTGCTTTCGATAACCATGACGGTAATAATGCCTCCATCACATTAAATGCGATAAAGAATAAACCTAAGCCTGTCAGCAAAATATATTTTGATTCGAAACCAAAAATTAAGATGCCCAATCCTAAAATAATGCCACCAATGGCGGTCAAGAAAATGCCGCGCATTTTGCGATATTTTTCCGCCAAAATAATACTTGGAAATGCAAAAAACAGGCTCACGACCAAAAGCGGCAAATACACCAGACCATGCGAATGCAAGGGAATATTGGCAAAGTCAATCAACTGAGACGGCACATAGATAAACATCGCTGTGAGAAGTAAATGCAATGAAAAGACTGAAACATGTAAACGATTTAGATCAGGCATTTTCAGTACTTGCTTTAACTGCGTCAGATAACCTTGTTGAAAATTTTTATGATGACGCGTTACTTTCGGTACCAATAGCAACATCGCAATCGCGGCAAGTCCCATGATGGTGGTCACCCAAAATAAACCCGAGATGCCGACTAAACCTGTGAGCCAAGGCCCAAGGCTGAACGCGACCACAAAGGACAAACCGATACTCATCCCCATCATGGCCATGGCTTTAGTACGCTGTTCTTCACGTGTGACATCGGCTAACAAAGCCATCACTACTGCAGATACAGCACCACCACCGGCAATCGCACGCCCGATAATCACGCCATAGATACTATCGGACATCGCCGCAATTGCACCGCCTAAAGCAAACAACAGCAGCCCAATTACCACCAACGGTTTACGACTATAACGGTCTGCAATTAGACTAAACGGGATCTGTAAAATCGCTTGAGTTAAACCATAAACACCCACCGCTAAACCAATAAGTGCTGGTGTTGCCCCTGCATATTGCTGACCTGCCACAGAGAAAACAGGAATAATCATGAACAGCCCCAGCATACGTAAGGCGAAAATACTACTCAAAGCAAAAGTTGAGCGTCGTTCAAGAGCATTCATCATAGCTGGTTAAAAATTCATTAATCTTGGAATGGGATTATAGGACATTCAGCTTAAAGCGAAGCAGGATTTTTATTGATTTTAAATATCCTGATGATTGGACAAATAAAAAGCGCAGCTGATGCTGCGCTTTTTGGGAGATTTTAGGCAAATTTAAATTAGCCTAAATTTTCTTGACGCTTTTTATATTGAATTGAGGCAATCACAGCCCAAACAATAAATGCCACACCAATTAGACCCGTTACCACTTCAGGGACATGAAGACCTGTGCCACTTGCCAACATAATGAAGGCCAAAGCACCAATCGCATAATGCGCACCATGTTCAAGGAAGATATAAGCATCTAAGGTGCCTTTATCCACTAAGTAAATGGTCATTGAACGCACGAACATAGCACCAATAGCAAGACCGAGCATAATGATTACCACATCAGAGGTAATCGCAAATGCACCAATCACACCATCAAAACTGAATGAGGCATCGAGTACTTCAAGGTAAAGGAAACCACCAAAACCTGCTTTGATCACGCCCGTCGGTACGCCATTTGCGTCATGTCCAACCGCATTACCGTTTTCATCAACTTCAGGTTCACCACCCAATAAATGACTCAGTACTTGGACACCGATATACACCACGATCCCCCAGATACCCGCCATCACTACCGCTAGACGAGAGGCTTCGGCCACGTTTGCTGCCATTACCAATAACGCAATTAGGGCAATAAACACGGACATCGCAGGAACGTTTGCAAGATTAGCTAAACGGCGCTCTAGCCAACGGAACCAATGGGTATCTTTCCCTTCATCTAAGAAGAAGTTCAGGAATACCAACAATAAGAAAGCACCACCAAAGGCCGCAATTTCTGCATGATGTGCCATCAATTTTGCAGAGTATTCAATTGGATTATTCAATGCCAATTGCACCACTTCCATAGCGCCCATGTCAGCCGTTACAGCAACAATGACGATTGGGAAAATCAAACGCATACCGAATACAGCAATCACGATCCCGACAGTTAAGAAAATCATTTTCCAGAAATGATCCCAACCACGGAGTACCGATGCATTCACTACAGCGTTATCAAATGATAATGATACTTCCATCACTGCCAAAATTGCAGTAATGGTCAGTGCTGTCAGCATGGCTTGCACACCTGCATTTGGGCCATGATTCAGACCCCAATATGCAGAAATAGCAAGACACACGATAGTAAAGACGATTGAGAAACCAAAATGTTTCATCATGATAGATCGACCTATTTATTCAATAAGATTTCAAAATGAGGGAATCCCCCAGTTTGAAGCTAAGTTTATGGCGCAATTATGCCGCTTTTCAGGATTGAAACCAAAAATTATTCGTTACATTTTGAATAAACACTCTAAGATGGAGGCTCTCAATTACATCGCATCATGGTGTAGACCCGTCTTTCATTTTTAACGACAGGAATGTTCAATGCGTTTTTCTGAAGAAGTTTGGCAACGTAATACCGCGTTATATCAGCAGATACTCCATCTACCTTTTAATCAGGAATTGGCTCAGGGCAGTTTAAGCCGCGACGCCTTTTGTCACTATGTCATTCAGGATGCCCATTATTTATTGGCCTATGGTCGTGCGCTTGCAGTGTGTGCAGCCAAGGCGTTTGATGCCGACGATGTGATTCAGTTTTCTGAAGCGGCAAAAATTGCCATCGTGGTGGAACGAAGTCTGCACAATGACTTTATGCAAGGTTTCAACATCAGCAAAGAACAGTTTGAAAATACCCCACTGACCCTTGCCTGCCATCATTACACTTCATTTCTAACAGCGACAGCATGGTCAGAAAGTTACCCTGTGGTCCTTGCCTCACTCCTGCCTTGCTTTTGGATCTATGCTGAAGTCGGCAAAGCCATTGTCAGCCAATCTGTGCCTAATAACCCTTACCAAGCATGGATCGACACCTACTCAGGTGAAGACTTCAATACTGCTGTGCAAAACGTGATTCAAACTATTGATCGAGTGGCGGCTCGCTGCGATGCAGATACACGTGAAAAAATGCATGCGGCTTATACGAACGGCGCAAAATTAGAATGGATGTTCTGGGACAGCGCGTATCAACAGCGCACATGGCCTGTAGAATAAACCTTTGATTTAAACTGTATAAAAAATTAAGGATCTAAAATTGCTTTTAGATCCTTTTTTAATATGGTTAGATTCGGTTTTTAGAATGACCATGCACGATCATTTCAGGCATTAGCGTTTAAAACGATACCATCCGAGAAAAATCCCCATCGCGATAATCACCAAAAAAATCGCCAAACGTGCTTCACGCAATTCACTGCGCGCTGCTTTGCGTTCCTGCATTTCTTCTGAATGAAATTGTGATTTGATCATCGGATCAAGTTGAGCAATGGCCAATAAATCTTTGGGCTTTTCACCTTTGCCTAAAATGAAATACAGCCCTTTCATCTGCATTTCATTGAGTTTGCCCAGTTCGATATTCAGTTGGGTAGCTTGTGCATTATAGTCAGGTACCCAATCTTCTACGCGGGCATATACATGGGCACGACTGGTATCAAAGAGTGATGCATCCAGCACTTTCTTGCCCGTTTGATCTTCCAGTTGTTCACTCAAATCGGAGAATTGGGACAGTACATAGTCTTTTTTCTGTGCCAACTGTACGCCGTCAAAAGCATACTCTTGTATTTTTTGTGCAGGATTATTTTTCAACAATAAGCCTTGGGGAACGACTTTAAAGTCCAGAACAGTATTGTCAGGGACTTGGTTGGTTTGCAGCACCATATAGACCACAGACCATAGCTGTTCATTTTGCCCGACCGCAGGCACGCTCACGCTATAACGCTGCTCGGCTGCCGGGTCAATAAACTGTTCAAACGCGAGGATTTGACTGTCTTCAGCCCACAGGATTTGGCTTGAAAACATGAGGCAGATGATCACCCAAAATTGTTTTAACATTATTTGCTCTTATCATGATTATTTTCTGTTCTGGCAGAATTATAATTAATTATTCAAATACTTACATTTAAAATCAAACATTTAACGATTGGAAATTCATCATAATTTTAGCCAAATCTATTGTTTTATAAATGATCTAGAACCAATGAAAAGTTGATCTGAATCAACACCGATATAGGCTTTTGATGCTTACTGAAAACTCTGCCATGCATAAATCAAAACAGCCGCAGCAAGCACCCAACTCAACGTTGCTACACTCAAACATGCCGTTAAGCTCATACGTGTAGCGAGCAGGTACACCATTAATAAATAAATGAAATATGGGATGAGAGACCAGAGTCCAAACAGTGCTGTTTTTTGTAATGCGGCTGCACCCTGATCATTTGCCACGATCACATGGGCAATCAACGCAAAAGTCGGAAACAATGGGACCAGTCCTGCAATATAAAATGCCTTACTTTTAGACAGCAAAGCAATTAATACCACAACAAAGGCACCCATTAAGCTTTTGAGAAATAAGGACAACATGGCATTCTATAGTTTCGAGAAAACTGCATTTTACGCCTTTTCTGCGATAGTCCTAAGATTTTCCAATGGATTGTTATGCGCATGACACAGGAGATTTAAACGATGAACTCAAAACAGTCACAGCGCTTTTATCTTTATGCACCTTTACACCATAGGCTAGATGTAAAGCGCGCCTTTTGTTGCTCAGCCATGTGCTTAAACTGTGCTTGAACTTTTAAATCTTCAGCACTCATCAAATGTTGATTGTTTTCAACAATTGCCAAAACCAAATCAAACTGTTGAGGAATTTTTTCGCAAGCCAGCTGCTTTTTTTCAGCTTCTGTTTTGGCTTGACCTAATTTCGCAATATACAGATCAATTTTTTCACTTTCGGTATTCAGCGCCAAAGTTGCTTGTTCTAAGCTGTCATATTTTTGCGCTTTCGGTGTTTGGTTCGGGGTACATGCACTCAAAAACACACTACACATCAATAAACCCATCACACCTAATGTTGGATTGAGATGAAGTTGCCATTTCATGTTAAAAGTCCTAGATTGCTGATTTGCGGATGTTTTAGGGCATCGGCACAGACAGCTATATTTTGATTCGGCCTTTTTTCTCACAAAGTCACGCATAAATCTAGGTTTAAATTACACTTGAACATTTTTCATGCGCTATCATATATAGGTTTTTCGATGAATATTTTAGGACCCCTTGCATGAGCCAAAGCCATATCCGTATTCGAGGCGCACGTACCCATAACTTAAAAAATGTGTCACTCGATATTCCACGCGACAAGTTTGTGGTCATTACGGGTCTTTCTGGTTCAGGGAAGTCCTCTTTGGCTTTTGATACCTTGTATGCTGAAGGTCAACGTCGCTATGTTGAGTCCTTATCTGCCTATGCACGCCAATTCCTTTCGCAAATGGAAAAGCCCGAAGTTGACTCGATTGAAGGCTTGAGTCCTGCGATTGCCATCGAACAAAAATCAACGAGCCACAACCCACGCTCAACAGTGGGAACAATCACCGAAATTTACGACTATTTACGTCTACTCTATGCCCGTGTCGGCACGCCGTATTGTCCTGAACATGACCTCCCGATGGTGGCTCAGACTGTGTCTGAAATGGTTGATACCGTCAAAGGTCTAGAAGAAGGTACGGCGCTTATGTTGCTTGCCCCTGTGGTCCGTGACCGTAAGGGTGAATACACCAACTTATTTGAACAATTACAAGGTCAGGGTTTTGTCCGTGCCCGTGTCGATGGTGAAGTTATTGATATCGACACACCACCCGAATTAGACAAAAAGAAAAAGCACACCATCGAAGTCGTTGTTGACCGTTTTAAAGTTCGTGATGACCTCGGTAACCGTATTGCAGAAAGCTTTGAAACGGCTTTACGCATGGGCGGCGATATTGCCATTTTGTCGTGGATGAAAGGCGAACAAGAAGATCGCGTATTTTCTGCTAAGCACTCTTGCCCTGAATGTGAACGTGCCGTTGGTGAACTTGAACCACGGCTATTTTCCTTCAACAATCCATTCGGTGCCTGCCCTGTTTGTGATGGTTTAGGCACACGCAGCCATTTTAGTGCTGACAAATTGATTCCTAATAATGAAGTTTCGATTAGCCAAGGGGCGATTCGCGGTTGGGACCGTCAACGTCCGTATTACTACAGCATGATTCAGAAAGTCGCTGATCATTTTGGTTATTCTTTAGATACACCGTGGAATGAACTCGATGCCGAGACCAAAAAGAAATTCCTTTATGGTACAGGCAAGGAAAAAGTTGACCTCAGCTATATTGATGAACGTGGTCGTTCGCACAAACGTGTGCAAGCCTTTGAAGGGATTCTACCTCACCTAGAGCGTCGCTACCGTGAAACGGAGTCGAACTATGTGCGTGAGGATTTAGCACAGTATTTATCCAATGCCGCATGTGATGCTTGCGGTGGCTCACGTCTCAATGAAATTTCACGCCATGTCCGAGTTAAAGATAAAACCATCGCACAGATCACCAAGATGTCGATCGGCGATGCTGAAAGCTATTATCAAGATCTCAACTTAAGCGGTGCTAAAGGCGAAATTGCTGACAAGATTTTCAAAGAAATCCGTGAACGTTTGCACTTCCTCGTCTCTGTGGGTTTGAATTATTTAAGTTTATCGCGTTCGGCAGAAACACTGTCGGGTGGTGAAGCTCAGCGTATTCGTTTGGCTTCGCAAATTGGCGCGGGCCTCATGGGCGTGATGTATGTCCTCGATGAACCCTCTATTGGTTTGCATCAGCGTGATAATGATCGTCTACTAGAAACATTAGTACGCTTGCGTGACTTAGGTAATACCGTATTAGTTGTAGAACATGATGAAGATGCGATCCGTGCCGCCGACCATATTATTGATATTGGCCCCGGTGCAGGTGTGCATGGCGGTCATGTGATTGCCGAAGGGACGTATGATGAAATTTTGGCAAATCCAGATTCATTAACTGGTCAATATCTATCAGGAAAGCTCAGTATTGATGTGCCGAAAACACGCACACAACCGCCAAAACCTGAAGAGCAAATTAAGTTAATGGGCGCTGC
Organism: Acinetobacter sp. P37; assembly: GCF_057480965.1. Lineage (NCBI taxonomy): Bacteria > Pseudomonadati > Pseudomonadota > Gammaproteobacteria > Moraxellales > Moraxellaceae > Acinetobacter > Acinetobacter sp. P37. The sequence goes on from NZ_JBLIYY010000012.1 coordinate 93,695, forward strand.
GGGTCATAACCTGAAAAATGTCGATTTGACTATTCCTTTAGGTGTGATGACCTGTGTGACAGGTGTATCAGGTTCAGGTAAATCGACGCTGATTAACCGTACTTTGTTACCACTTGCAGCAACTCAATTGAACGGTGCAACCACACTGACTGCGGAAAAATTTGACTCGATTGACGGCTTACAGTTCCTCGATAAAGTCGTCGATATTGACCAAAGCCCAATTGGTCGTACACCACGTTCAAACCCCGCAACTTACACTGGTTTGTTCACCCCTATTCGTGAACTGTTTGCGCAAACCCCTGAAGCTAAAGCACGTGGTTATGCGGCGGGTCGTTTCTCATTTAATGTGAAAGGTGGTCGCTGTGAAGCCTGCGAAGGTGACGGCATGATTAAAGTCGCAATGCATTTCTTACCTGATATGTATGTGCCTTGTGATGCCTGCCACGGCAAGCGCTATAACCGTGAAACTTTAGAAGTTGGCTATAAAGGTCGTAACATTTCTGATGTATTAGAAATGACGGTTGAAGATGCAATGCATTTCTTTGACGCTATTCCTGTGATTCACCGTCGTTTGGAAACCTTGAACCAAGTGGGCTTGGGCTATATCCGTTTGGGTCAGTCTGCAACCACACTTTCAGGTGGTGAAGCGCAGCGTGTGAAATTGGCTCGTGAGTTGGCAAAACGTGATACAGGTAAAACCTTGTACGTGCTTGATGAACCGACGACAGGTCTGCACTTCCATGATATTGCCAAATTGCTCGACATCCTGCATGAGCTACGTAATAAGGGTAATACCATCGTGGTGATTGAGCATAACTTGGATGTGATTAAAACTGCCGATTGGATTGTGGACTTAGGCCCTGAAGGTGGTGCAGGTGGCGGTATGATTATTGCTGAAGGTACACCTGAGCAGGTGGCTAAGAATAAAGTGTCGCATACAGCAAAGTTTTTAAAGCCGATGTTGAAATAACGCGATTTATTGTACTTAATCCTCCCCAACCCTCCTTTAAAAAGGAGGGAGTTTCCATTACCAGCAAAATGCTGTTCCCCTCTTTGAAAAAGAGGGGTTAGGGGAGATTAAAAATAAAATATAAGATTAAAATTTTTGGGGAAAATAATGCGGTTTTCAGAACGATATGGATATAAACCTGTACGAGAGATTATTCAAAAGGAAAGTATGGATGATCACTTAAAAAATGGATTATGGAGTATTTTTGATACTTATATTTGGAAAAAAGTTACACATGAATATTGGCAATACAAACATACCAACAGCTCTAACATATATACTCTCATTTATAATAGACTTCTTTCATAATTCATTTTTTGCTCAGCTCTAAATTATAGATTCCCGCAATTAAATTGAATCTTAAGCCCAGTCTTTTTCCTCGATTACG
>NZ_JBLIYY010000013.1:0-95081 GCF_057480965.1 Acinetobacter sp. P37
TTCATCCGCAGATTATGCATGAATATTTAAAATTCTTCGGTACAAATAATCAGCAAGAGACTGTTCGTTTTTTGATTTATGAAAGAGGCTTAATATTTATGTTATTAAATTTAAATAATTAATTTAATATATCAAGGGCCATTAAAATGTTACAACTTATAAAATGTATGATTAGTATACATAGTGAGATGGTTACACGAAAGTGCTTTGATGGAAATTTAATTTTTTTGTCAGAGTTGTTTAAATGTAAAGAAATAACGACTCAAAATAATTTAAAGTTTCAGAAAATCCCGCTAGGAAGTAGCGGGATTTTTTTGGTGACTATATGACAGACAAAGTACAGGCAAAACACGACTTAGAAATTTACATAAAGTATTGCAATGATTATCACACAAATATTGGATAGCTAGCAGGAAGAGAATATAAAAATCACAAATATAAATAAAATTGAAATAAGGTTAGGTGAATATTAATATATCTGATATAGTGTGTTCGATCGAATCCGTAAGCGGAACGGTAGTGTTTGAGTTGTTAACGGAATTGCGTATTCCCTCCATTCTGATGTTCAAGCATCAAATTCAAACAGTTAACGCATAGCATGAATTCGCATCATGCCGATCAAGGGAAGCCTGCAGCTATCCGTGGGTTTTCCTTAAATCATATTTTTAAGATAATGATTTAATTTTTATATCTTTTCTTAAATTTCACAGCTACTGTAAATATCATAAGTTTAAATTTTTCTTAAGTGAACAATCTCCAAAATTAAAGTTGGTTTTATTTTTAATACTATTCTGTTTACAAAAGCTCATTATATGAGTCAATAAATGAACATATCTAACGGCTGGACTACTGCTTCAGCAACTAACGGCGATGAAATTCGTGTGAATATTATTCCGTTAAAAAAAATTCAAAGCAATTTGAATGGTAAAACCTTAGTTGAAGTTGCTAAACAAGTTGTCCTAGAGTCAGGACAAAAGCTAACTTTAAATATTGATGGTAAATCTTTTTATACTGAACTAAATAAACTATATAAATTGTATTTTTAAACATTCACTCTCAAACCTAAACAGTTTAGAGCTAAATTTTTTAATTAAATTATTTATAGATTAACTATTTATTTTCTTAATTTTTGAAGAACTCTAAATTAAATATTATTAAAGGAAATTATTATGTCAAATTTAACTACAGGCACTGTTAAGTGGTTTAACGATACTAAAGGCTTCGGTTTCATCGCGGCTGATAACGGCGAAGAAGTTTTTGCTCATTTTTCTCAAATCATTTCAGGTGGTTTCAAATCACTTGCTGAAGGTCAGCGTGTACAATTTAGCGTATCAAAAGGTCAACGTGGTTTCCAAGCGAGTGAAATCATTGGGATTGATGGATAATACATGGATACTTTACTAAACAAAGTAATGTTAGATGTGGTTGATCAACATGGCGCTGTTTATACACTTGAAGCTATGTGCGAAAAATCCTCTGATGAGCCAAATAGTTATGGTGATTGCGTCCGTTATCTAAATATAGATGATGAAATAATTAAGCCTAGCTTTGATATGCATTTCTACAGTGATAAAACTGGAAAAATATTTAAGTTATTTTAATTTTTACATGCAATTAAATTAACCTCCTCCGGGAGGTTTTTTATTGGGTGAAATATGGAGCCTGATGTATATAACGCGCTAACCAAAAAGATACGTCCCAAAAAGAAACCACGCACCAGGCCTTTACCTAAAGCCAGTGAAAAATACTGAGAAGCACTCGAGCGACTAAAATAAATATTAGACCGAATGAAAATGAAGTATGAGGAGTACTTTCATTTCAATATTACGAAGCATTGGCGTTTTTACTTTTACACCTCCTTGAACATCAAATGCAAATTGAAATCGCAACATGTTCTGGTGGTCGTAAAGGCAAATTTGCAACAAAAGCCTAAAGTGTTGATCTATATGACCATGCTGAAAAAATGGGTTGTCGATTTCACAGATTTGAACTTGCAGATATCAATATGGGGCGGGCAAAGGCCTGACTAAAAGCTTAAAAAAACATGAGTTATCTTAAATTAGATATTTCAAAGCATATTGTTTCAGGATGTTAGATTACTTTAATTTTCTCATAATAACCGTTAGTTTGGGATTTCAACCTTAACAATTATGAGAAGAAAGTCATGAATAAAAATTTTGAATTACATGTTTTAAGCCAGATTTATGATTTTCTGATAGAGCGAACTGAACATTCACAGCAAGGTTTGCATAACAAGGTTCTGGAGTTTTTCAAAGAACTTAATTTAGGTAATGACAATGATTTTGAAATTGTTGATCCTAAAAAGATTGCGGGTAAATTTGGAGCAGTGAGTTTTATTCACTTAATCAATGTACCAAACTTTCATGATAAAGATAAATTTTTAAAATGGGCATACACGCAGTTGAATCGATAGTTTATATTAATTAGCTTTAAAGATATATTTTGAATACATATTTTGATTAAAGTGCTTTATAATTTACTGGCTCATATCAGCGCAAATGAATTGAGTGAAGCCCCACATGTATATGTGGGGCTTTTTTCATTCAATTTATGGAAAGTGTGAATGATCGAACATTACAATCTATATCTGATTATTACCTTAATATGAGAGAAATTTATCACTTTTGTGCGTAATTGCAAAATAAAACAAGAACTTGATTCACATAGATCTAACAGTTGTATCCTCATATTTAAGGATTATTGGTTATATTGAATATGCTTGTTAATTAATATTTACAGCAATTTCTAAACTGATAATTACTTAAAGGGAATATGAATGTCTAATTTAACAAACGGTACAGTGAAGTGGTTCAACGGTACAAAAGGTTTTGGATTTATTGCTTCCGATACTGGTGAAGAATTATTTGCACACTATAGTGAAGTACGAATCGATGGCTATAAAGTACTAGAGGAAGGTCAGCGTGTAATGTTTGAAATTACAAATGGCAAGAAAGGCAAGCAAGCCAGCAATATCCAAATTCTCTAAAAAAATATTTACTAAACATGTAATGACATGTCATGTCTTGACCCGTCAATAATTGACGGGTTTTTGTCATTAATTGCCATTAAGTTTTAATATTTAAATGCTTAATTTAATTAAATGAAAACTACATGATAAGAGCAATAAAAAATGGCCTTTACAAGACTACAAGTACTGATTGGCGGACTAATTATAAGTGTGTTGATTTCTTCTGTGTGGATTTACCATGAAAAGAAGAAACAACGACGGGAAGAAATTCAAAAAATCATCATCGAAGCTAGAGCAGGATTAAGTCATGCTCAATAATAGGAGCTAAACTTGGAATACTTTAGACCATTCCCACCTTCAGATCTGATTGATCAGGCCGAGGAAGAAGACGCCATACGTCTAGCACCAGCACAAGAATTATTGGCCTGGGTGAAAGATAATTATTTGAATGTAGGGATAACTTCATAATCTAGACAATCATTAATATATGAAAAACTTTATTTAAAGACTTTCTTATTATTTATCTCATCAATGATTTTCATAAATTTACACAGTAATCGTCATGCTTTGTTAGTGTAGAGTTTTAACAAATATATAGGCCTAAAGTATGAAAACGTTAGCCATTATAAGCGTGGTATTCGTATTGGGGCTGGTAGGTTGCCAGCAAAAAGACAGCAATGAAAATGAAGAGACGACAACACCTCATACATTAGATAAAGACTAACTTCCTCCAATGATTATTACAGCAGATATGAAAAAACCCTCATTAAGAGGGTTTTTTTAGGATTAGGGTTTTAAGCTTCAATCCAATTATCTTTAACTTCTTGAGAGTCTTTAGTCAGTACAATTTTATTGTCTGTAATTTCACCAACCCATGAAACTGGAATTAAGTGGTGATGACCATCACCATGCTTAGTCAGTTTAATTTGATCCGAACCTTGCAAGTGGTCTACTTCACCAACTTTAGTCCCACATGAAGCAATTACATCTGCATGGCTCTTAATATTTTCAACATTAATAGTAGTCATTAGAATATTATCCTATTTCAATGTGAGTGAGCATTCAGCCTATCGTAAATAGACGCTGATATCAGGGATTGAAATAGAAGGGATACAAAGGGTCTTATGTTCTTACGTTCTTGGCTAGATAAATTACATTGTATTATTTAGAAATAAGTTTTGATTTGGGCGTTTTACGACCTTTTTATAGTTTTTTTGGATACTTTTTATCTATTGGAAATACGAAAACTTGAAAATATTATCTTAATTTGTAATCCTTTCGGCCAAGGGTGTCTAGCTATGCTAAGGCAGGTATTTGTTGTAGTCGGGCCGCTATAACGCGGATAACGAGTGCCTGTATGTTTAACTTAAAGATTTTTAACAAAGTCTCTACGGAAGTATTGACTATAAAAAATGATCTCCAGCTTAATTCAGAGCTGCAACTTATTAATAAATATAAATCTTCTGATTCTGATGTGTATAAGCAAGCAATTGTTTTAATTTTCAAAGATCGTGGATATTCAAATTTAGAAATTGGTCAATTATTAGAAAGATAAATTTATTTGTAATCAGTTTAGGAAAAGAGCCTTTGCCTAGCGCAGAAAGCATATATTGTTCTAAGCACTTATTTTTAAATTTAATACAAATAATGGATCATTAAATTAAAAAGCCCTCAATAAGAGGGCTTTTAAAGCTTATTTATGTTTAGTCTTAATGAGATCTGATAAATCAAAACCGATAGATTTTGCATAATCTAGGTATTCGTCAACTGTGGCTTGGTTGGGGTTAGCAGTTCTGCTGAGCACCCAAAGATATTTTTTATTTGGTGACCCAACTAATGCAGTTTGATAGTCATCATCAATTTTTAAAACCCAATAATCACCACGGCCTACTGGCAACCAACGAATTGCTTTTGGTAAAAAGCTCACTTTAAGTTTCGAGTTGGCTGGCGCGTTCTGAACATATGCTTCACCAATTGATTGGTTAAGTTTGCCGTCTGCGCTATAGCAACTATTATCGACTTTCACGTTACCATTTTCATTTAAAGAGTATTTAGCCGTGACGTTATAATCACATTTATTTTGGAAATAAAGTGGCTTACGTGCAATCTCATGCCAAGTACCAAGATATTTATTTAAATCTACTTTTGGTACCGCTTGAACTTCCGTAGTATTTGCATTTGCCGTTGAGAGCAATGAACCTGCAATAAGTACTGCACCACCAGCTAAAAGGAGCTTACGGGTTTTTGAATTCATGTTATAAGCCTGCTTTAATTTGAAAGTGAATTAATTACTATAAATTGCTTTTAAGCTCATTTTGTTTTTTTATGTATTAAGTATTTGATCTTTAATCATTGTTTAACTTTTTAAGTTTTATTAATCCTTTTACTACCATTTTTAACAGATAAATAATATTACTTATATAAGCCCAAAAACTAAGTGAAAAAATGCTTACATTAAGCAAAATTATAATTACTTTCTAAGAACTCACTTACTTCTAAAGCACTTCAAGAGAGTATTGAATAAGAAAATTAATTGACGAAATAAATAGTTTAGTAGTGGTCTTAATTTGCTTTACTACTTAATATTGGATTATATATCTAAAAATATGATAACATGCTCAAACTCTAAGCAATGGCTTTGAATGAGTCAGCCTTAAATTTTCAAACGAAAATGAAAATGCCAGCACTTTTCAATACAAGCCTGTTTCTTCCGCAAATAGCGGATATCTCTTTGATCAATTCAGATCTGTCTTACAAATAAAACGGAATAGGGAAGGTATGTCTTCATTGAAACCGTCATGGTATTCCAATGTGAATCCAAATGTGTTTATTAGCACAGTTGTTATTATTGGCATTTTTATTGCCATTGTATTTTTAGCTCCCAATGCTTTTGATTTAATAACTAAACAACTGAATCAATGGGTTACAAACTCATTCAGTTGGTTCTATGTGCTATCTGTAGCCATTTTTCTAATAGTGCTTATTTATATTGCCTGTTCAAATATGGGTAAAATTAAACTTGGTTTAGATCATAGCCAGCCAAAGTTTAGTAATAGCTCTTGGTTCGCTATGCTATTTACAGCTGGTATGGGCATTGGCTTAATGTTCTTCGGCGTTGCGGAACCAGTGATGCACTATGTTTCACCTCCAACTGGTGAGCCTGAAACAATTCAATCAGCGCAGCAAGCCATGCGTGTAACATTCTTTCATTGGGGACTTCATGCTTGGGCAATTTACACAATTGTGGGCTTAGCTTTAGCTTACTTTGCATATAGACATAATCTACCTCTTAAGATTCGCTCTGCTTTATATCCTCTTATTGGAAAGAAAATTTATGGTCCAATTGGTGATGGTGTGGATACTTTTGCGACCATCGGTACAGTATTTGGTGTCGCAACAACATTAGGTTTTGGTGTAACCCAAATTAACTCTGGCTTAAATTATTTATTCGGAATTGAATATTCAACGACGACGCAGCTTATTTTAATTGTCATTGTTACAGCTATGGCATCTTTATCTGTATTTATGGGCTTAGACAAGGGTATTAAACGATTATCAGAGATTAATCTGGGCCTAGCTTTAGTGCTGTTGCTATTTGTATTTTTTGCTAGTTCAAGCATTTTTATATTGCAAACGACTATCCAAAACACGGGGCAATACATTTCAAATTTGTTCAATATGACTTTTAATTTATATGCCTACCAGTCTGATGGTTGGATCGGTGGTTGGACAATTATGTACTGGGCATGGTGGATTTCATGGTCACCATTTGTAGGTATGTTTATTGCGCGTGTGTCTGAAGGACGTACTATTCGTGAGTTTATTGTAGGGGTTTTACTTATTCCAACAGGCTTCACGCTGATCTGGATGGGAGTCATGGGGAATGCTGCACTCTATAGTATTTTAAACGAAGCGAACACCTCGCTGATTTCTGCAGTGCAACGAGATTCATCCGTTGCATTATTTGAATATTTAGGGACCTTGCCATTCTCAGGTGTGATGAGTTTTGTGGCGACCATTCTGGTCATGTTGTTTTTTGTGACATCGGCAGACTCTGGGGCTTTAGTTACAGACTATTTAACAGCAAAATCGGAAAACTCTCCGACTTGGCAACGATTGTTTTGGACAACGTTAATGGCAGTGCTTGCGATTGTTTTGTTGTTCGCTGGAGGTTTAGGTGCTTTGCAATCAGCGACTATGTTGAGTGCATTACCATTTACTTTTGTAATGCTTTTAATTTGCTGGGGGCTAGTCAAGGCTCTACATTTAGATGCAACCAAGATGCAAGCATTACAGGATGCACGTATTACACCTAGAGCAATTCATAATCCAAGAAGTTGGCAGCAACGTTTAGGATTGATTATGCATTATCCGCATACACGTGAAGAAGTTGAACAGTATATTGATACAACGGTAAGCCAGGCATTTTCAAATCTACAAAAAGAGTTTAAGCGTCGTCATTTAGATGTGACGGTAAACACGGTAGATGATGGCTTGCAGCTACGTGTAAACCATCAAGATGAGATTAACTTTATCTACCAAGTGGTTGTTCAAGAAAAAAATACACCAAGTTTTATGACTGATTCAGATGAAATTACACAAGATTACCAAGCTGAAGTGTTTTTGAGGGAAGGTGGTCAAAATTATGACATCATCGAATGGACGCAAGAAGATATTTTGCAAGATGTTATTGATCAATACGAACGTCATCTACATTTTTTAAATCTAGTTAGAACCAAGAACCAATAGATAAAAAACCGCCCAAAAGGGCGGTTTTTTTATTCATAGTTAAATTAGGCCGGTATAGAAGCAACCTTATCTTCACGGTCCCAATAACGGTGATTCTGTATCGCTGTTTTAAATTGATCACTGACATCTTTGAAACTTTGTGAAGTGAAAAGCGCAGCATCTTGAGTCAGATTAAGCTCTTTAATTAAAGCCTCTTTATCACCCAATAAAACTATAGGTTTAAGATGCTTAAATGTTTCCAATACATAATGTTTAGCTACACCATCATTTAAGAACTCATCTAAATTATCTCCATCAACAACAACGACAGCATCGTAGGTAACTGAAGGTTCGCCATTTTGACGTCCATTAACTGCAATTTCTTTACCATCGTTAGATTTAACTGGCGCTGCATTAGGGGCTAAAACTTCAACTACAGCACTTTCTGATTCGCCCCAAGTCTTGATTGCATCGATAGAGGAAGCATTAGCGCCGTTGTGCACCAACAGAGCAATTTTTCGTTGCTTAATATCAGATGCAGGGTATGCCAATGTGCTTAAGTGATCAGATTTAGCGACGGTAGCTTTCTTAACCGATTTATTTTGCTTAGTCGGAGCAGCTAACCCTAATTCATTTGCAACAAATTTCGCTAAATCCAAGTCAATATTTGCAAGCACTTCATTTACGACCCGTTCCCTAATTTCAACAGCTTTCACTTTTGAAAGTTCAAATGCATAGGCATCCTTTATATGCTGTTGTTCATGCTTAGCAAGACTTTGGTAATGCATGGTCGCTTGCGAGAAATGATCTGCGAAGCTTTCTGGTCTAATTCTTAACTTGCTGCCTTGGATTTGTTCAGGATGGGTTCGAAATGCATGCGGATCATTATTAGATTCTCTAGGCCAATTTTCATCTACAGAGTTAGGCTCATAATTCGCTTTACCTTTATAGACTTCATGGTTTGCATAGCCGCCACGTCGATTGGTATGAAAGGGGCAGACTGGTTTATTAATTGGAATTTGATTAAAGTTTGCAGTACCTAAACGGTGCAAATGGGTATCTGTATAGCTGAACAGACGACCTTGTAATAAAGGATCATTACTAAAATCAATTCCTGAAACAATATTGGCTGGACTGAAAGCAACTTGCTCTGTTTCTGCAAAGAAATCATCTGTATTTCGATTTAGAGTAAATTTACCTAGTGGAGTAATAGGTACGAGCTCTTCAGGTACCAATTTTGTAGCATCCAACACATCAAAGTCCCATTGCGCCGCTTCTTCTTCAGTAAAGATCTGTGCCCCTAATTCCCACTCAGGATAATTGCCACGTTCAATGGCATCCCATAGATCGCGACGATGGAAGTCGGGATCTTTACCATTAAGCTTTAAGGCCTCATCCCAAACGACTTGGGCAACACCTTGTTTCGGTGTCCAGTGGAATTTAACCAAATGCGCCTGATTATCTTTGTTAATTAATCTGAAGGTATGTACACCAAAACCTTGAATCGATCGTAAATTTCTAGGAATAGCACGATCTGACATCACCCAGGTTGTCATATGAGAGGCTTCGGTATTTAAAGAAATAAAATCCCAAAAGGTATCATGCGCAGATTGACCAGTAGGAACTTCGTTCGGATCTTCAGGCTTCACTGCGTGGACAAAGTCAGGGAACTTGATTGCGTCCTGAATAAAAAATACAGGAATGTTATTACCGACTAAATCGTAGTTTCCATCTTCGGTATAAAATTTGATGGAAAATCCGCGTACATCACGGACTACATCAGCTGAGCCGCGTCCGCCTTGTACTGTAGAAATTCTGACAAAGATTGGTGTTGGATTTTGAGTATTAGTCAAAAATTTAGCCTTAGTCCATTTTTCGTTGCCTTCATAAGCTTCAAAATAACCATGCGCTCCAACACCACGAGCATGCACAACACGCTCAGGGATACGTTCACGGTCAAAGTGAATTAACTTATCTCGTAAGAGAAAATCTTCTAACAGAGTAGGACCAGTCTGATTTATTTTTAAACTGTTTTGATTGTCAGCTACAGGTACACCCAAAGATGAGGTCAGTGTTTTACCTTTAGGGGCTACATATGCCTCTTTTTCAAACTGATCAATTTTAGGATTATTTGATTTTTTCATGAGCTACATCCGTTTGTCTGATGTTATTTAGTACATGTGCTAGATAAGGTTTTGCTATTGCATAAAGCTAATATAGACAATAAAGATGCTTGGCAAAATTAAAGTAAAAAATTGTCTATTTTATGTTCAATCTGATGGTTGATTGGAGCTACTTTCACAATAAAAAGCAGATTCAGCCCAGCGGTCACATTTGCAGCGGGGGCACTGAGCATTTAGAGAACTAATAAATTGTGTTTGACCACACAGCATGCACGAATAGTATTTTTTGGAATCAAAACGCTGTGCTTTTTGGTAGTGATCAGGAAAAATTGGTAGTCCCCATTTAATATTATCCTTGGCATAAGGGATTACACTTAGACACCCATCTGTTTCAAGTAAGGCTGATTTGACTTGCCCTAAGTGTTCTATTTTGTTTTGCCTTAACTCAGCAAAAAATTCGTCATATGAATACTTTTCCTGTTTGATATCTTCAACAATCAATAAGCCATCTTTGACGATATACATTGGCCTACCTTCTAACATGGTTTCAAACGAATCTGATTTCATGATGAGGTATGTAGTTAATCTATAGAGAAGAATAATGACTGCAAATACTATGAGTGCTTGAATGATGGGGATATCATCATTAAACATGGGATCGCCAGCTGCAGATCCCAAACTTAAAATAATAGCTAACTCAAATACTGAAAGTTGCCTGACACCTCTTTTCCCTGAAAATCTTAAAAAAATAATAATTAAGATAAACATAATGATGCATCGGAAAATAATTTCCAATGCAAAGTTAAAAGAGGTGTCATGCAGAATTATTTTTATGAAGTCCATATTTGATACAATTTATTAATTCTAGTTTTACATACATACAGGGTTAAATTTTATCCCAAGCATCCTTAATCGCATGCTTAGCATGTTCCCATTTCAAGCGAGAATCTGCTTTAAACTCTTCCCATTTGGTTTGTAAATCCGGCTCAGAATCTTCGAAACGCGCATTTTCACCGTATAAATGACGTTCGCGCTCACCAAGCTCATAAGCTGACCTTAGATCACGGTCATAATCTATATCTGGCACTTCGCGTTGCAGATCCCCATAGTACGGTCTATTGGAGTAATCCGTGCGCCAGTCATGATGTATTGGATGTTCATTTTGATGGTCGTTCATAGTAATAACTCCGATAAATTATTTAATAAATTGCAAAAGTAGTGATCCCTGAGCTACTTCTGCAAATAAAAATTAATGTTGTTACTTTGACTATTGGTCTTGCTGATCATTCTGCTGACGCTGTTGATCAGATTGCTGATTTTGTTGGCGTTGGGGTTGCTGCTGCTGTTGCTGACCATTCTGCTGGCGCTGCTGATCAGATTGTTGATTTTGTTGATGTTGGGGTTGCTGCTGTTGTTGCTGATCATTCTGCTGACGGTGTTGAGCAGACTGCTGATTTTGTTGGCGTTGGGGTTGCTGCTGTTGTTGCTGACCATTCTGCTGACGCTGTTGATCAGACTGCTGGTTTTGTTGGTGTTGCGGTTGCTGTTGTTGTTGCTGACCATTTTGCTGACGCTGTTGATCAGACTGCTGATTTTGTTGGTTTTGAGGTTTTTTAGTATCGCCACGTTGGTGCTGTAAGCGAGTATCATTATTTTGATCTTGGTTATAATTAGACATAATACTGTTCCTTTAAAGATTAATTAGATAATCTACTCAATTACAGTAGATCATTTATTATTAACATGAATATTGCTAATATGATTATTAAAGATGTTACATAATCTTTATTAAGTTTCAATTTGTTTAAAAGTAAAACTTTAGGGGCTGTTTTATATACATAAATAGTCTTTTTTTAATTACATGAAACTAACAATAATAATTTTTTAATATTTTAGTGAGTGACTTGCATAGAGCTTTATATAGTATTTTTAATTTTTTGATAGGCTTACCTTTAGTTAAAATTCTGAAATTATAAAATTTTTTCTTAAAATAAATGCAATAGAAAAAAGTACCTACAGGTTTCTTTTTGTTTTCGGATCCTCCGCGCTTTAAAAGTCCAGTGCAAGAAATATAAATATCTGATTTAAATAATTTTTTTCCATTTATAATCATTTGAGTGGTTACTTCTGGGGATTCAGCAGTATATTTATCTATAAGTGATTGTTTTATATTTAAAATACGCTTCTTGAATAGTAAGTCATAACTAACAATAGAACCATCCAGAAGTATTCCAGAGTTTTTATCTTGTGAAATTCTATATGCTAAATAACCTGCACTCGCACTTTCAAATAGCGTTATCGATAGGGATTTTTTAGAAATAAAGTCAAAAATTGATTTCATATAAATTATCCTATGAATATTTTATAAAAGAATCATAATTGATATTTAAATATGAATATGTGAATTAAGTCACATCAAAAAAAATGTTACTTTTTAAAAACTTGTTAAAAATTATGCTAAAGGTGTGTTTTATATATTAAAATTTTTAAAATATTACATTGCGTTAAATTTTATTAAAAAAATTAACAAATACTACTTATTTTCTGAACTATGGTTAAGAAGAATCATTTACCGCGTGAGAATTATAATGCCTACAGCAGTAAAAGAAAGAATCTTAAATTTAATAACCAAAGATCATCAGAAATATTTCGAAATTGTTGAGTTCTTCTTAGATGCTTCAATACCTAATTCAGCCAAAGAATTAAAGGCATTTAAGGTTTTAGAAAATGAAATTCTAACTCTCGAGCACATTGATGAGATGCCAAATGAGATAGACCATCTTGTCGATTGGATTCATCATAATAACCGTACACAGTGTGAATATTATAAAGAATACCTAGATAGAAGAAAGCAAGGTGGAGGAAGAGAGTATTTTTCATCAGTTAGTAAAGCTTATGAGTTTTTATACAAGGTTGCACCCACAAAAAAAGTGGATGGTTCATGGCTATATAGCTTTACTCAGTATTGGAATGATCCAGTATTTAGAGATTTTATTCAGATATATTTAGAGGAACTTGGTCTCGGTTCAGAAAAAGCCAATCACGTGAGAATGTACGACAACCTACTACTGGCACATGGTTTGAATCAACTATCTTTAAACTTATCTGATGCCTATTACCATCAGGCAGCAATACAGCTTGCGCTTGCATATGCACCTTCAGAGTTTATACCAGAGATAGCAGGTTTTAATTTAGGCTATGAACAACTTCCTTTACATTTGCTAATTAGCAATTACGAGTTAAAAGAACTTGGAATTGATGCACACTATTTTAATGTTCATATCACGATAGATAATTTTGATAATGGGCATGCGCAGCTTGCGACCAATGCCATTAAAAAACTTTCTACAAGATACAGATCTAAAGAAGAGTTCATTCGTAAACTCAAAATCGGCTATCTCCTAAATAACAAAGGAATGAGTTCAGTTCAGATAATTAAAAATTTAAGCACTGAAAAGATGGTGCTAGAAATATTTAAGAAAAAGGCGATCGTTGGTAAACACATGCATAGCAATAAGTGCATGTTTAATAATAAAACAACGAATGAATGGCTGTCTGAAGATGATAGTGTTGAAGAGTTTATTTTTGAACTTGTCCGTATGGGCTGGATAAAATTGAATCGACCACCTGAAGAGAGTAGGTTTTGGCAGATGATTCACAACGAAGACGGTAAAATGTTTGGAGTGTTTAATGCTGTTGAAAAAACTTTTATTTATGACTGGATTGCAGGTAAATCAGTAGATTCGAAACAAAATCAAGTGAATAATGAGTTTGTAAAAAACTTCCTAGAGACCAATTCATTTAGTTATTTAGCGAACCATGAAATGGCTGAGCTTAAGAAACAATTTGATGGAAGTACGAATACAGGATACAAGATTAACAAACTTCTAAAGTATTTAGCACCTCATATGCATCATCAAGAAATTGGTTTATGGAGTACCCAACGTATCGTAGAGAGTTTATTTCCATCTCTAGCCCGCCAATAAAATAAATACTCCAAAAGATTTATAACTTTCATCGTCAAAAATAACCGCTTTCGGGCGGTTTTACTTTTATGCAAAAAACAATGATAAAATAGTGAAAATTAATGAGTTTTTAAAGCAGTCTACAAAAAATCAAAAAAAATATTTTTTTGCAATTTGTAGACTCATTTATAGACTGTTGAGCTACAAATACAGCCAAATGAGTGCAATCTTATACAACCATTAAATTATTTAAGTGTTTGAAAATACAAGTGAATAAAACCAAATGCAATCAATTCCAATCCAAACAAAACTCGGTGGATTCTACTTTTTCTATAGCACTATTGTGGGCTTACATAAAATAATATAATAAATAAAAACAAATACTTAAATTGATATTTTATCGATTAAAATTATAAAAAATTGCCGATGTATACGATTTGTATACTCTCCCGAAAAATATTTTAATTCTCGTTTCTAGCGGGATGGGTTAAGTCTATGAGCATCAAAATTAATAAGCAATACGTAGAAGAATTAGAGTTCACTGCATCAGGCCAAAAGATTTACCGTGACAGTGAGCTTACTGGTTTTTGTGTTCGAGTAACATCCAATAGCAAAACATTCATTGTAGATAAAAAGTTCAACAATAAACTATATAGAATCGTCATTGGTAATCTAGAAAATATTACTGTGGCCGGAGCGAGAAAGAAAGCACAGATCATATTGGCTCAAATTTATAGTGGCCAATACGAACATAAAATGAAAAGCAATGATGACGGTTTCAATCCACTGAATATTACAGTAGGCGAAGCGCTTGAAATTTACCTGACCAAGAAAACTTTTAAGCCGAAAACAGTGAGGCAATATAACAAGTACATCGATCTGTACCTGAAGGGTTGGAGAGAGCGTAAAATTTTCGAAATTTCCAAAGATGAATTGCTGAATAAGTTTTTAGATGTTTCTGAGGTTAGTCCTTCAAGCGCCAATGGTGCAGTATCTTTGATTGGTACTCTTTGGAAATATATGCATGTACTTTATTCAACCAATGAAAATCCAATTCTAAAATCTAATCCTGTAGATGTGATTTCAGTGACGATAGGATGGAACACCATTGCACCTCGGGAGCGCTACCTCAGTAAAGATGTAATCTTTAAATATTATCAAGCAGTTATAAATTATTTTAATGAACTCAACTTAGAAGATACTGCACGTAGTAATACACATCGAGATATCATTTTATTTGTCATGTATACCGGCTGTCGTCGTGTAGAAGCTTGTAGCTTACGTTGGGAAAATGTTGATCTAGAAAAAGGAGTGGTCTCTTTTAACAATACCAAAAATGGTAAAAGTCATTTGCTACCTTTAGGTGATCATCTCATTTCGATATTAAAAGCTAGATTTTTGCTTAAGGAAAATGATTGGGTCTTCCCAGCGACCAAATTGCCTACTTCATGGAATATCCACGCAACGACTATCGATCGTACATTAAAAGAAATAGGTGATCAGGTTGGATTTTATGTGTCTACACATGACTTCCGAAGGACGTTCGCCACATTGTGTAATTTATTAAGGTTTAATATTTATGTGACTAAGCGTCTACTCAACCATACTGCAAAGCCTCGAGTAGATGTTACAGGTGGCTATGTGCAAATCCCATTGGAGGAATTGCGCGTATGTATGAATATGATTGAAGGCGTTTATCAGCAGAAAATTGATTGTTTTAATTATGAAAATGTTTGGAATTGTCGGTTAAGTGAGTTGAAAAAGGCGGGATAACCCGCCTTAGTATTAATATTGAGCCGTATTCGTCACTGTTTTTGACTCAAGATAAGCCATCACATCTTTTTTCTTATAGGCAATTCGACTGCCAATCTTAGAAAAAGGAAGTGACTGGTCTTCACAGCGCATCTTGGCCAAAGTCCAAGGAGAACATTGGAGATATAGTGCGACGACTTCCTGAGGGAAAAGCTGTTCTTCATGTGCATTTAAAAAACGTTCTAAGACCAAATTTTTCTCATCGTCTGATGCTTTTGAATATGTTCTTAATGTCATGCCTTATCTCCAAGTAGCTTCCTTAAATTTTGCATCGATGATGAGTTCTTCAATTTCACCAGCGCCTACATTGTTAAATATGTGAGTCATTTTTGCCCCGTATACAGTCAGTATTCGAGTCATAGAAGAGTAGTTGAATTTCATTGGACAACCTCACTTGCTTGATTTTCAAGCTCGAAGCGGCGCTTTTTAACGTAGTCCATTAACTTTGGTTGAATTTCAGGACTACGTGCAGAAACATCAATTTCCAAAGCATCTAATGTAGTTAAGTCAGGTGCATTCTGAATCTGAACCATCAGTGAAGGGGGAGTTTTAATTTCAGCTTCTGCAGGTGCAAGCTCACGTAGGCGCTTATGAATAGCATCCAACAATGGTTTACGCTGTACTTCTGTCCAGTTGCGTGTATAGCCGGTAAGGGCGGTGGCTTCTTTAGGTGTTTGAGCATTTGTTGCACGTGTTAGTAGATCATTTAAAAGGTTTTGATATTCATCATCTGTTGATTCACTCGCTAACTTTTTATCTGCTACTAACTTTTCAGCCTCAACCTGCAAACGCTTGAGTTCTTCTACACTCAAGTTATGAGCGGTATGTTCTGGCTTAGGTGTATACTGCTCAGGATCTAGTTTAAGCAGCTTATCCTCAGTTAACTTACATAGGTGCTGAGTGTGTTCACGTTCTAAATGGCCATTTGCCATAAACACCGGACGTAATGCCAAGACTGCATCATTAGTGGTACATGCATTAATTTGCATAGTGAACTTTTCAACCAGTTTCACTGGATCTGTTTCAATTTCTTCAACTGCAGATTGTTCGAATGTCTTTTCTTCCACATCATTTGATGTTTGAATTTGGCTATTTTCAGCTTCTGTAGCCGGTTCATTTTCCCAAGGCAGTGAGTTATCAGAGACAGGTTCTTCTTTATTTAAAGACCCACCACTCACTGTAATTAATGCCTGAGCGTGAACTACCGCATTATCTTCATATAGATGAACTAAGCCACGAGTGAGTAATTCCAAGTCAGATGCAGAGTTTTTCCATTTGAATGATTTACTCAATTCAGTTGTTAAAAGTGATGGAGCAAAACATGGGGTACCTTTTGCAGGTGCTTCGGATATGGCTTCTGGAACTTGCATGGTACCAATGGTCATATATACGACAGCAATACGGAATTCATGATCAGGGTCAAAGAAAACAGTCGCAGGGAAGTTGCGAATGCTATCAAAATCTAAATCAGATCCAGTATGACGACATTCAATATTTTGACCTGCAGCCATGGCAGCAAATGCTTCTTGTCCGTTTAAGATAATCATGAATTTACTCCCGCTTTAGCAATTTGATCTATTTCCTGTTTTACTTCTTGAATTTTCGATACATCGATTTGCATCAGCGAATCTATACCCAGATGTTCGCATACAGTTTTTGTATCTAATCCACGCTCATCGATGAAGGCCAATAGATCATCACGTTGCACATCTGATATGCCATTAAATTCAGGTGGACTCATCCACGTTTCTTTATGCTTATCAAAGGTACACTTTAGTTCTTTGGCTTTGAGTAGCATGGCTTGGCGCATGTTTTGGTAATACATATGACTCTTATCAAGGGACTCAGTTAACTGGTTTAGGTCACTGGCATATAGAGCTTCATCACAGCTTTGTTTCCAGTTTTCCAAGTCTTCAAGTGCTTTTGCTGAAGCCAATTGTGCAGGGGTTAATGTATTGATGTGTGCCTTAGCTGCTGAAATTAATTGTGCTAAAAACATCGGTTCTGTTTTTAAGTCAGGTACCCAAACTTCTCCAGTTTCTCCACCAAGCGCCCCTGAGTTTTTTGCATGGTGAGTGGGAGATGGTTTGAAATTGATGACACGCGCATTCTTACCTTCGCCAGTAGTGACAGTAGTCATGTAGCCCATCATATCTGCGATGCGGTACAGCTCATTTCTATTCTTACCACCTAAGTCAGGACGGTAGATGATCTGATCATTGTTTTGGTCCTCAGAGGCGTGAGCAATAAAGACAACATCTTTACCCATGCTAATCAGGGTATTCACATACTGCTTAAAAGTTTGATTGGCCAAGCCTTGGGCTTTTAGTTTTAAAGCGCCATCTTTCTGCCGGTTGTTAGGATGAAGTAGTAGGTGGGTTTTAATGCATTCAAGCATCGCGCCTACTGTATCAATAACGACAGTGTTGTAAGGTGCTAAGTCTTGAGTTGTAAGACCTGCAACGTCAGCCCATTGTTGAACTGGAATTACTGCGCCACGACGAAGTTCACCGGTACGATGAGCACCACGGTCAAAGTCAAAGGAAACAGCTTTATCAGCAGTAAAGCCTAAAGAGGATTTGCCGAGGCCTGGATCTGCATAGATGTAAGTGATGATGGCACTGACATTTAGTGCTTGGTCTGCCGGAATAATATTAATAGTCATCACACTACTCCCAACAAACGGTTTTTAATCATGTGCTGCACCAACATTTCATTGATATTGCGGTGGTCGTTGTAGTCTGTGAAGTCGGGGAACGGGTTACCGTACTCATCGGTAATGTGTTCGATAGAAAGCTGGGTGATTTCAGCCGTCTCGAATTCACTGCCTGGTACGCCGTAGCTGTCTTCGAATTGTTCAAAGTCAAAGCTAACGTCTAAGGTGAAGTTGTCTAAACGAATAACAGCACTACCTGAAGTTTTAGAATTGAGTTCCATTGCTGCGACAGCAGTAACTTCAGGTATGCTTTTGTGAAGCACCTGAGTATTGGCAGCTTCCGGCTTGTAGGCGAATGCTAATGCACCGATTGTTACGGTTGCAGCGACAAGTGTTACCTTGAGGCTATTGAAAGGGGTTAAGGTTTTGTTCATACTTATCTCGCAGTTTGCAAAGCACATCGGGGTTCGAAGATCGGTGTGCTTTTTTGTTGTCTGTGAGGTAAATATTACCTAAAAGGTAATTTATTGCAAGATAAAATTATCTATATTTATCTTTTTGGTTGTTTTTGATTTTGTGATAAGAAAAAAACCATTGTGGGATGTAAGAAATTAGTCGATAGCTATGGCTTTTAAATCAAATAACTAATATTTAAATATAAAATAATTTATGACTAAGTAAGAATCGTATAGAATGAAGAAAATTTATAAAATCTAATAGGTTAAGATGAAATATATTTCGACAAAAATTTTATCAATTATGTTTATTCTCGGTACTTCAACAACAATTTTGGCCGCATCTGAAGTAAGCGAAAAGTCGCAAGTTTTAAACGTGATGAAAAAATATGCAGAAGCTACTTCTTGCTGGCATTCATTTGATCCTAAAAGTGATTTTAATAAAACAACTTTGAAAGATGTGTATCCCATTTATTCAGATAATGAAACAGGCATTAGGGAATATTATGTATTTTGGGGTGGTGATAAAGGCTGTAACGGTGGTAGTGGAACAATGTCTTTCTTTATGTCAGAAGTTAGCAAATGGTCAGATTCGCGACCATTTCTAGTACAAAATGACGCAGCATTTGGTGCAGATATTGGTATTAATTTCCGATTCATTGATAGCGTTAAACAAATTAGTAAGGATCATTTTGAAATTGTTGCTGGAAGCTATGCCGATGAAAAGTACGGTGGTAAAGATCAAGGAAATAATTTCCCAGCAAACACATTTAAATACACAGTTAAGCATGCCATGGGGGAAGGCTGGAAAGTAACCAATCAAGTGTTACTTAAACAAAACAAATGATAAAAAGCCCATAATTAAATGGGCTTTTTTACGTAATTAATTTGAATTGAGTCGGCATACATGGCTGATTTTCTAATATGCATTGGTCTATTGATGAGTTTTATTGGAATATTCATTGGACCATATGTATTACACAAAAAAGTAAATAATCAAATGGATGCTAAAGCAGCAAGTTTTTTAGGTATGTTGCCAGGTGTGTTGGTGATGTTTGTTGCTTCTTTTTTTAAATAGAATGTATAGGGGCGAGCATAAAAAGGTGCTATTTTTTCTTGAAGTACAGAAAAATGAGTAGTAGGACGATCATAGATAAAATTATGGCTATGACTGTTTTTTCCATAGGAATGCCTTTTTTAATCGAATAGTTATTTCATCTAATATCTGCTTTTTTTCTGAATTCGTCTATCGCTGTATTAAGCTCTTTAAGCTAAGTTTGTTTGTGTACTTATTCGATAATAAAAAACCACTGCTGGGGGTGGGTTAGATGAAGCTATGCTAAGCTCTCACTACCCCTAATAAAAATATGAGTATTTAGATGTTCAAATTTTACACTTTAATCATGATTGGCTGTGTAACAGTGATGACGTGTCATGCGAATGCTGACCAATCAACTTTTGATGAAAATGTGCAAGTTAGATGGTATGAGGCTGTTAAGCATTATGATGATGTTATGAAAAGAGCAAGTATAGCCAAACAAGAATATAACAATTGCCAGAAAAAAATAAATTGTGATGCAGTTAAAGCAAGATCATCTGATGCGTATTATGCAAAAGTTATCGCTGATGCCAAAGCAAGACTAGATGCTGCAGAACGCGATCTTTATCCTAAGATAGAAAAACTGATGCCGGAAATGCCCAACAGACGTTAACTTCTAAACTTTAGTTACATTGAATATTATATTTCGATTTGTATGAGTCGAAAGCATTCATTAGAGCTTTAGAATGGTCTGTTTCATGAGTACCCTCAAGCTTGATCATCAAAGGTTTGTATTCTTGTTCATATGCATTAGGGAAGTCATTACAGATTATTTGCTTACGTAGCTCATTTTCAGTTGCAGGTCCAATCAATTGAGCTTGATACCACATAAACTTTGAATCAAGTTCTTTATACTCCAGTAGTAATTGTTCACGCTCAGGATCTGGCTGCTCAGGCTCATAGCAGCCAAAAATTCCAAAAGTGATTAAACATAAAAATGAGATGGTTTCCATAGGTTTAAATTCTTCTAAGTTGTGGCTAGTCTAGTAGGGCACGTGATAAAAGAAAACCCACGCAAGGTGGGTTTTTATATAATAGCTTTTAATTAAAGAGATCAGGTGAAGGGATAATATTTTTTGCCCAACTTAAAATATTATTGGAAATATCAACTTCTTCAATATATTTTTTGTGCACTATTTCATTCATTTCTAATTTCCATTCAAATTGCTTTAGGAAATTAAATCTTTTTTCTTGTTCTGCATCAGGTAATAAACTTAGTGAATAATCATTAGGTAATAATGTAAATAAAATAGCTTCATCACCAAGCCCACATTTTTTTGCTAATTGCAGATCTGTTAGCGCAGCGAGACAGCTTACTTCGAACTTATCATATGTTTTATAAATGGTTGAGTTGATGTTTCCAATTTGCTTTGTACCTTTTGGGCGAATAGGCACATCGATTTGGTGTATTTTCTTCCCAATTTTTATATCTAACCAGGATTTCTCAGGAAAAATGTCATATACGGCATCTCCAGTCTGATTAAAAATACGTGATTTAATATTAGTGATTAGATTTGATGTTCTATACGTTGGAAACCGGTCCACTGGCTCATTTGGCAAGTCATGAGACTTACCAAAAGGCACTACACGATTGAATAACTTATCTAAAACAGCTTGTATAGAATCTCCACGAGCAAATCCACGTTGATCAAATATTAATTGAGGAGAAACAGATTTTTTCCAATCTCGTTTAATCAAATATTCTATTAAATCAATTGCCAATTCTAGACTATTCGAGATATCGCTGCCATATACACACTCTAGGCGACCATAGTCTTCAATAAATTTAGTGTGTATAAATCCATTTTCCTCAAGAAATACTCCAATTGATATCTGCTCATTGCTTACTAGGTCAGGTGTCCAGCGAATTTGTGTCCAATGGCCTTCGATTTTTGTTTTTTGAGGTGAGATTTTTTTAAATCTATCTTCTAGTCCTTTGAAATTATTCATAATATTAGCTCATTGGGCGAACAATAGAATGGGATGAAAGAAATGTATCACATCTTTCGCTAAATTTTTTAAAACTGTCTGATCGGAATTTTAGAAAATTTAATACAGTTTCTAAAGCAAAGTAGGGAGGAATTTCCTCAATACCAGTCTCAATAATTTCATCCCCAATTAAATCCTCTAGGTGAAGCCTGATTTCTGATTCAACTTTTAAGAATGCCTTTTGATGTTCTAGTTTTGCCGCCTCAAGTTCACGCATAGTGTTTTCATACTGAAATAGTCCAGCAGCAGCATGTTTTTCATGGAGTAATTTTAGATGTAAATTATTAGCGAACCCTATATGATGACAGTTGAAATCCAGTAACTGTTCTTCTTTCCAATTACCTCCATGCATACATTCACCATGATCAATAAGGCTAAATGTTTTATCCGGTAAATGGATTGAATTCCCCATATTTCTATCGGTATTTAATATCCAATCATCAAACGCAACTAATTTTGATAAATGATCCCAATCCTTCATACAGGAGCTAAAATAATCGATCATCACATTCATGATTGAAGGATTATTTTCTATTTCTATTCTAAGATTTTGTCCTTTTATATCTTCTGTGACCCAGGCAAATGTAAAACCTCTGTAACGATCAACTTCGCTAAGTAGGTTTACTAACGATGGAGAGAGTATTTTATTTTCAACTAATAGAAAACCTGCTCTGGGTGGCATTGGTAAATTAAGAGCTGTTCCTAAAAGATATCCAATCATTTCATTAATTAAGCTTCTAGGTTTATCCCCTGTATAGATTTTTACCCATGAATCTCGTTCTACACCATCTTCCCATTTAATAGTTGCCATATGGGTTGCTCCTGATACGCCATCAGTAGCACCGCGAAGATATTCAATATAATGCGAAGAGGGAAGGTATTGAATATTTTGTTGTGTAGCCATTTATTACCCCCAAATATATTTTAAACATCCCGATACAGCCCAACAACCTTACCAACCAACTTACAACCATCCTCCAAAGCAATGGTTTTCTCTGGCCAGTCAGGGTTTAAAGGCTGCAAATACATATTTCCGCTTTCAACAATAAGCTTCTTAAAAGTCGCTTCACTATCGCCTTGGCAGGAAACAATAACTAAATCACCTGTTTTTAAATCTGTTATTTGAAAGTCAGGATTTACATAAATCTTATCGCCAGGCCGAAAGTCGGGGAGCATAGACTCACCAACTACTTCCAAACCATAGCCATTCTTTCCGCATTTAGGGTTTGGCGGTAACCATTCCTCAAACTGTGTACCAGCTGGTACAGAATCGACCGTAGTCCACGCACCGGCTTGCACCCATGAAATAACTGGTACTAATTTTCCAATTAAAGGGATTGGATCTGAAACATTCTTTTCATGAGTTTGTGTGCCTTCTTGCGGTATATCTAGCCAACCATGTGGCTTACCAAAAGCATCTTCGATTTCTCGAGCAACTTTATTGCCAATACCTTTGATTGGATTTGTGCCTGCAAATTGGCTTGTTTGAGATTGTCCTTTCCCAATTTTGTCAGCAAAACTGGATACACCACCAACTTGATCAACAAGTAAGCGAGTGTTTTGGTATCTAATTGATTTGCTGTCCATAAATTTCCTGAAATTGTTGTGACACGTCACATTTGTTAATTGTAGTTTCATCACCAAAAAGGTAAACAAGAAAAAAGGTTGTATTTACATTACCTAAAAGGTAATATTTAGATTGATACGAGAGGATCAATCTATGAATTTCCGCGACTTTATTCTTAAGAAAAGCCCAGAAGATTTAGAAAAATATGCAAAAGATGCAGGAACAACAGTTGGTTATATAAAGTCACATTTGCTGTATGGATATAAAGAACCCCGTAAAACGCTGCGTAAAGCATTGTCTACAGCTAGTAATGGTGAGGTTTCTGAAATGGAAGTACTTCAGCATTTTGGGTTATATCCTAATCAAATCGCTAATAACCAAAATGGTAATAACACAGCCCTCCAATAACCACGTTCAAAGGACACCGATATGAACATATTGGATGCTGCTTACAATACAGTTCACGACTACCAAGGTGGAGCGAATGCACTAGCACCACGAATGGGCATTAAAAGCCCTGCGGTACTGAACAGCAAAGTGAATCCCAATACGGAAACACACCACATCACCTTACTTGAGGCTTCAAAACTTATGGAGCTGACAGGGGATTACCGAATTCTGCAAAGACTAAATGCTCAACATGGAAAAGTGGCCATCAACTTGCCATGCATACCCGAATGTCGAGATACAGCGCTCACAGACTTAGTGCTGAGTATTGGAATGGGCGGTGGAGATATATGTGCGCAGTTCAAAGAAATGATGGCAGATGGCCGAATTACGCGTGGCGAAGCGATTGATATGTCAAAGGTCATTCATATGCTGCACGAAATTTTGGCAGAGCTAGAAATGCAAATAAACAAATGCGTCGAGCAATAAAAAAGCCTGATCTCGAACATCAGGCTTCCAATTCAATTTATGAGGCAAATCACAAATGAATATGAAACCAAATATACCACAAAACAATGACATGGCAAACGAAGGGTTTCTTAATGGCGACGTCGTGGTCTTCACTGATCCAATCAAACCAGACCACTTGATGACCGTACATAAAGTCCAAGGTGATGGTGTGTTACTGGATGGAAATCACAACTTTGCACTGAGCCATTTAGTACGTCCGGCAACAGTTGCAGAGGTCTTGGCTAAACGTCGTTTGACTGCTGCTGAACAAGCGCTTGCGGAGGTTCCATGATCAGCAACAGGGCAATTAAAAAGCAGCCTGAGCATAAACACCTGCAAGGCGTTCAGGGGTGGTATGACCCAGCGCTACGCACGCTTAATGGAATACTGGATATCCGTAAGGCCAACTTGCGCAAGATCAATCGTGACGAAGCCAATGCTGCGGTCACACGTGATGAGTTTATCGAAATGCTAACCAATGAACATCGGATCTCGGCCTGGTATGCCGGTGAAATTATCTCAAGCTTACTGCGTTCAGAAATGATTTTGATGTTTGGGCGTTTTATATGGATTAATGAAAGAAGGGGTGAACAGTGAGCCATATTCTGTCACTACGTGGCACAGGGCAACCTATTGCCTATTTCCCCAAGCTAGGTAAATACATTGGCTGTGTGAAGGCAGGAATCTTTCTTGGCCAAATGGTTTTTTGGTCGGATAAGACTGATAGCCCATTAGGCGTGTACAAGACTTCTGATCAAATTGAGGAAGAAACTGGCTTGTCATATCGAGAACAGATGAGTGCTCGAAAGAAGCTTGTTGCCTTAGGTTTAATCTCGGAAACATACAAGCGTTTAGATCATCGTTTGTACTTCAAATTTAACGAAGAACGCTTTGACGAGTGGCTTTCAGAGATGATTTTGGCGAACTCACAAAATGTAATTTCCCCAACTGACGAAAGCGCAGTTCGGGAGCAAACAAAAGCGCAATTCGTTCCTACAGAGAATACAACAGATATAAACACACACAGTAACGCGCACGTTGAAAATCAAAACGTGGATTCGTGGACACCAGATCTTGAGCAGCTGGCATTCGCTTTGAAAACCACAAAATACTCTCAACGAGTTTCTGAAATTCTTGGCATGGCAGATTTTCAATTCCATCTTGGGAACTTCAACGCTCACCACGAAAATAATCACCAGATCACGAACAACCAAAAACTTCGCAAGTTTGCACAATGGATTTTTCAGGAATTTGAAAAACAATTGGCCAAGGCTGAACGTGAAGCAACAAAAACGAAAACACATACCACTGAAAAACAAAATTCTCGAAACGTAAATGATGCTTGGGGGGAGGTACAGCAGTATGCACCTGCAAGTGATATCGACTGTGGAGGACTGCTATGAACGCCTCAATTTTAAATGCGCAGATCCAGTTGAGTTCTGAATACTGTGAAACACACCGAGCTCAAAAAGTCTTAGTTGGTCGTACTGCAATTTGCAAGCAATGTGCAACTGAAATATTGAATAAAGCCCATCAGGACCACGAGATTGAGGTAAATCGCATGGTTCGTGAAAAGCATTTTGAAGGAGCTAAGTTACCGGCTCGTCATGCAAACAATGGCTTTAGAGACTATGAGATTAGCAATAACGGACAGATGAATGCAAAGCAGCAATGTATGTCGTTTACCAGTGATTTCAAGAATGACATCAAACGCAATTTAATCATGGTTGGCCGTACTGGCACAGGTAAAACACATCTAGCGTGTGCCGTTGCTAGAAATGTCCTTGAGAGTCGTAAGTACGCTCGTTACATCACATCTGAAGATATCGCCAATGAAATTGCGAATGCTTGGAAAAAAGCCGATGACAGTGAGGCTAATGCAGTACAGCGCTTCGCTGACTATGACTTGCTGATTGTAGATGAATACGGTTTGCACGACCGTCATGAAAATAGACTTCAGTTGGTGCACAAAGTTTTATACGAACGTTATGACCAGGCCAAACCAACCATGCTGATTTCAAATATGACAATTGAGGATTTGCAAAAAGATCTGGGTGATCGTCTTTGGTCTCGTTTTCAACATGATGGCCTGGTCACAGTGGAATGCAATTGGGAAGATCAGCGAATAGGCGGTGCTTCATGAACACCTCATTCGTTAAAAAATTTGAAGAGATTAAAAACGTACTTGTATACATCGCATTTTCTACTGCTGAGGTGACTGCTTTAGAACTTGAGGAAAACGTGACTGATTGGGGCCGTTGCCAATTAAATTTACATCTTAAGAAGCTAGTAGAAGCAGGGTATCTGCAAAGTAATGGCAAGCAAGTAGAACGTGCTTACACCGCTACTGAAAAAACAAAGCAGTTATTTGGAGTGAAGTAGTGACCAGCTACTCAATTGCTGAATACAAACAAATGATCGGTGATGCTAAACCTAAACGAGGTACCAAAAGACCTAAGGTTAAAAGTCAAAAGGTACCCAATGAGTTTGAGGCGAAATTGGCACTGGAACTCAAGGCATTAAAGATAGATTTCGAGCAAGAGTTTAAGTTTCACCCGAGCCGTAAATGGAGAGCTGATTTCCATCTAAAGGGAAGAATGATTTTGATTGAGGTTGAAGGTGGTATTTGGAGTGGTGGACGGCATACAAGGGGTAAAGGATATATCGGTGATATGGAGAAATATAACGCAGCAACAATGCTGGGTTATCAAGTCATACGGTTTAGTACAGAGCAAGTGAAGTCAGGTTTAGCAATTCAGCAGATTGAGAAGATGGTAGGGGATTTGGGATGAATGCAGCGGTAACAATTATGCAGTCGGTAGATTGGACACGTTTTGATTTAGAGGGATGGCTGTACCAGTTCGGGGCTTGGATGAATTCTGTGTCAGGTACTTGTGGGAAAACCGTCAATCCTATTGCAGTGGCTATGGATCAGGCCGTAGTGAAGCAGAAAATCAAGAAACTTACTGAGGAGCAAAAGAAGGAGATTATAGCGGCTCATTTCTTATCTGATGCTCAGCCAAAGTTATCTCGCACTAAGATTACTTGTCAGATTGATGACGATGAAGCTAGGGCAGTGCAGCGCTTAATATTGGATATGCAAGGGCAGTCAGAGGTGTTGGATGAATGGCTTGATGCCATTATTTGCCGTTATTTTTATGGGAATTCATGGTCTGCTATGGTGAGTGAAAGTAGAACCGGCGTTGATGCAAAGTTTGATGTTAGATGTGGTTTAGCTGCTTTGCATAGCAGATATGGATTTATAGAGTTTAAAAAATAACATATGGATAAGTTGCCTTTTATTTATACAATCAATGTATTACGATTGAATTGTCTAATAAGGGGTTTCATGATGAAAAAAATTTCAATATTACTCATAGTAGCACTTTTCACAACATCAATATTTGCTCATGGTGGTCGTACTGATAAAAATGGATGTCACAAAGAATCTAAAAGTGGCGAGCGCCATTGTCATTAAAAGAGAGATTTTAAAATGGGTTTCAATTTTAGAAAGAGTCTTAAGATTGCGCCAGGTGTTCGATTAAATGTAAGTAAAAAAGGCGTAACTGGAGTGTCAGTTGGTGGAAAAGGTGCTCAAGTAACTGTAGGGAAAAAGGCTGTTCGAAGTAGTGTAAGCGCTCCAGGTACGGGGGTGTCATTTTCAAAAGTTTCATCATTCAATAATGCTCAGCCATCAATACAGGGGCAAAAGAAAAAATGGAATGTACCAACTGCAATATTTGTCGTTTCTGTTTTTGGGTTCTTTCTATTTCTAATATGGTTTTGTAGTTGATCTTGATCAAGGCAACTGCTATATTTCTGCTATAGTGACCGAAGTGTATGTAAAGCACTAAAGTTGATTTAAAAGCTCGCCAAATGGTGGGCTTTAATTTTAAAAGAAGGGTGTAATATTTTGGAAAACAACGAGCTTGAACAAAACCCTCAGCAAGAAAATAATCAATCAAACTCTATTGTTGATACTATAGGTCACGCAAACCCGGTGGATGTGATCGAAGTCTTGGTAGAAGCAGGAAAGTCTGTTGTTAATACAAGTAAAGATATTATTTCGAGTATTGTTGACAATATCGATATTAATTAATAACTCAGAACAAATTTTAAGCTTAAAAATTGATGTACATTGATTTCTTACCTGCAAATTATAAGTTATAAATTTATGAAAAAAATATTAGTTGGTCTTGTTAGTTGTTTAGCTGCTTTTGCCAATGCTACAACTTTAGATTGTGAAAACAGTTACCCATTATTTAAAGAAATAATTCAGAAAAAGTCAGATGCTGAGAACACTGGTGGTATAGATGATATACATGACTATATTCAGCATTATGATTACACATACATATTTAGTAAAAATCATCCAGATAAGCAATTTTGGGTAGATAAGCATTTGTCTTTTGCAAAACCTTCCTGGAGTAACAATGAATGGATAAGTAGAAGGGAATATAGTAAAAGAATTAAAGAAATTGCTAAGCACAATGTCAAAGATTCTTCAAATCCTTACATCCATGAGTTGTTACCATCTAAAGCTAATCTTTTAAGTAAGTCTGGTGAAATTTGTGTGGTGCCAGTTCAGGCATTTCTTGAGGTGGAGGTAGATGAAGGAGAAAGTCTAAATACTTCAGGAACTGTTGTGGTTGAAGCTATGCTAATTGATCATATTTTTGTGCGAGATATCAATGACAATAAGTGGCGTGTTTTAGCGTTTAATCGATTTATCACAGATAATGATTTTAACGAATTTTTCCCAGATATGCCTGATCATATAAAAAATGAATTAAATGATGGGATTGTTGAAGCGCAGGAAGCAGAATTAGTAGATTAAGTATTGAAAAACTTAAGCTAAAAAATTAATACAGCCTCCTTCGGGAGGTTTTTTAATGGCTGAAGATTATGAAAAGACCTTACCCGCCTGAACATCTTATTGATAAGGACTGGTCGGAAGAATTTCTATTTGAACCGGCTACAGATATTCATGATTGGCTGCAAGAAACTATTCTCAACCCAAACAGCAAGCTATATAACAAAGATCATGAGCACTTAATTGGTCATTCTGGTGTTTGCTTCGTGTGGGCTGAGAGTGGATTTGAAAAACAAGGTCGTGTGGTTTTGGGTCAGGCTGAGATTGTTCAGTTCCAAGCAAGTGGATGGAAGAAATACAGACAAGAAGCTCAACTGATTCGATGGTTTGGATTTTTACCAAAAGCGTTAATCACATTGGACGCACGGTATTGTTCTGAGTGTTCTGATTCATCATTCATGGCGTTGGTTGAACATGAGCTTTACCACTTAAAGCAAAAGATTAGTCCGAATGGTGGGCCATGCTATGACAGTCAAACAGGACACGCGATACTGCAAATACGTGGGCATGATGTTGAAGAGTTCTTTGGTGTGGTGGAGCGGTATGGCGGGAATGTTGATGTGCAGCGATTGGCAGAGCTTGTGAACAATGGTCCAACAATTTCCAAGGCAAATATTGCTCATGCATGCGGTACGTGTTTATTGAAGTTGGCTTAAATTTTTTGCCAATGTTGTTGTACATGGTTATACAGTGAGGTGGTTATGGCGTTTGCATTAACAATTGACTCAAATAGCTCAGTGGTTGAAGCGGTAATGAGTCAGCTGCTGAACATTGATACTGAAAAGGCTCAACTCTATGAAGACATAGGCCTGGCATTAACAACTAGTGTTCAAGAAAGATTCATTGGTGGGTTTGATGTTGATGGTAACCCATGGAAGATATCTTGGCGTGCAAGCATGCAGGGAAGAGAGGGTATGCAAGGTGGTCAAACGCTACGTGATACTGGGCGCTTGATGAATTCTTACACATACAACGTTCTTTCGAATGGTGTTGAGGTTGGGACAAACGTCTTTTATGCGCCATACCTTCACTTCGGTGCTACGATCCTGCCAAAGACAAGCCAATACATTACCTTTGCTGTTGGTGGTCAATACAGAAAAGTAAAACAGGTGGTTAATCCTCCAAGGACACAATTAGGTATCAATTCTGCAGATGAAGAAATGATCCTAAATATCGTAGGAAGTTTTATTGATGAGTACCTTCTTCGCGGTACGTGATGAGA
Source organism: Acinetobacter sp. P37 (assembly GCF_057480965.1). NCBI lineage: Bacteria > Pseudomonadati > Pseudomonadota > Gammaproteobacteria > Moraxellales > Moraxellaceae > Acinetobacter > Acinetobacter sp. P37. The sequence goes on from NZ_JBLIYY010000013.1 coordinate 30,376, forward strand.
TTGCAGAAAAACTGAAAGAAATTTCAGAATTTAAGCAGATTTATATCCCGCTAAATTCAGTAGTGGTCACAGAAATGTCGCAGGTCACTCCGTCGGCGCATATCAACTTTGTACGCATAGACAAGAAAGCAAGCGCGGGTAAAGGGCGTATTAATCAGATAGGCCAACAGTGGGCTGTGACAGTGGCGTGTCGCAATGCTCAGTCGCAGCAGAATGATGGTCGGGCAGTCAGTGATGAAGCAGGGCTATTAACTGAAAAAGTAATTCAACTTCTTTCAGGTTGGAAGCCGCAGTCTTCTCGCAATGAATTAGACCTGATTTCTGTGCGTGATGGTTATAGTCCTGGGTTTGCATACATCACTATTATTTTTGAATCACAAAAATTTATTTAGGAGCCATTCATGGCAAAACAATATAAAGCCCGGCAACCCGTCGGGCGTTTTTCTGCCGGCGATATTGTTGGTGGGCTGACAGAGAATCAAATCAGCAAATTACTTGCAGATAAAATCATTGAAGAAGTGAAGCCATCTGCTCCAAATAAACCCGCTAAAGAGGTAAAAACCGATGGCTAAAAATTATATTTCACTCCAAGGTAAATTCTATTTATCTGAGATTGCAAATGGTGTTGCAGGTGCGATGCGCCATATTGGTAACGTGCCTGAATTTGAGCTTGAAATTACAACTGATCAGGTTGAGCACACAGAAAGCACATCCGGTCAACGTACAACAGACTTTGTGCTTACAAAGACCACTGGTGTGAACTTTTCAGGACAACTTGAAGAAGTGGATGATGCTAACCTTCAGTACATCCTTTCTGGTATGAAGTCAGAAGTTGCTAGCGATACAGTGACGGATCAAGCACTGGGTACCGTGAAAGTCGGTGAAGAAATTAAGCTCAACGGCTATAGCCTTATAACAGTTTCGTTTAAAGCTGGATCTGCAGCTATTGATGAATCGAAATATGAGCTTGATGCTGTGTTTGGTACCGTGATTTTTAAAGAAACGATTGCAGAGCCAGTCACAGCTACTTACACCACTGGTGCAGTAAGTCACACCACCATTGCGAGTGATTTCAATAAAGAATATGAATTGTTCTTTAAAGGGATTAACACTGCAACTGGAGACAGTATGGCTATTCGTTTATGGCGTACTAAAAAATCACCAGAAACTACATTCCCATTAATTCATGAAGACCTTGGCCAATATGAAATTTCAGGTCAAGCCTTATCTGATGTGACCAAAGGAACGGATGCAACACTCGGTCTATATGGCCACGTTGTGACAATTCCGAAAGCTTAAACCTATTCAGGCACAAAGAACTCCACGGCGCATAAGCGTCTTTTTTTGTGCCTGAGTTTTAGAGATTCAATCATGAATGATTTCTTTTTAGCGAATAATCGCTCGATCACAATTAAAGTGCTTGCCAATGATGTGGAAGTGAAGCAGCTGCAGATGCAAAACTTTGATATCTGGTCACCGATTGCATCAGTTATTCGTGACAGACTAAAGCAAAGTGATTATTCAGATTTAATCGGCGCAGGCCTGGTTAAAGATTATGGCGCGCATGTATTTCAACTTTGCTCAATGTGTACAAACACTGAAATAGAGACGCTATTAGATCTCGCTGAATCAGATCCGTTGGAGTTTAGCCATCTTCTTAAACATGTGATCGAAGTAAATGGTGCATATTTCAATGAAGACATTAAGCCAGGCCCTAAAATTCGTAAGAAGAAAGGTGGTGTTGAACAAACTTGGTTTGATTCATTCCAGTACTTGATAGCGTATGGCCATAGACAAGACGATATTCTGCAAATGACCTATGGGGCTTTTATTGGCTACTTAAAAGCGGCTGAAAAGTATCAACGCAACCGTGGTAAGTTTGATTCGAACATTATTCGGGTAGCGCACCATGCAGATAAAAAAGGATTTACAACGTTCCAAGATGAGCTAAGTAAACATTGAGGTAAGTTACTATTTTCACTTAATATGTGATCAATAATTATATTGAGGGTGTAGTGTGAAAAAGTTAGTTTTGATTTTGGCATTATTTATGTCAGCGCAAGCATTTGCTGTAGATATGAGAGCACTGCGTGGTAGCAATGGCTTTGTTGAGCTTGGCAACTCAGAAGCAAAACTCAAGGATGTACTTGGACAACCTGAGTCCGTAGATACTCGTGTAGTGCATGATCGTAATGGCTGGCCTCATAAAGGCATTATCTATACATACAAAGTGGATGGCCAGCTATACACAATTACCATTATTGGTGGCAATGTTTTTAAGATTAATTGGGAGCGCTGAAGGCTCAGTTTTTAGAAAAATCAATTAATTAAAAGTATCAATGTATATCTTTTGTTTAATTAAATGAGTATCTTATTCCGCTGTTTAAGAGGGAATAATGATGAAAAAAACTTTGGGTCTTTCTTTTTTAAGTTTTATATTAGTGGCTTGTGGTGGAGGTGGAGGCGGGTCTTACGACACATCTCCAGACGGTGGAACAGCAGGGAGTGGTGTTAATAATTCAAGCTTTGATAGTTTTACTCAATTTAATTGGGGTTCTGTACAATTCAAGACAGGCTTTGTAGAAATTATAAAAAATGCCCGCAATTCAGATATCTTGTATACGAATTATAAGAAATTAGAACCATCAAATGTTGAATTATATAAACGCCCAATTCTTAGTAAAGATGGGTTATATGAGCCAGATCAAACTAATTACCCTTTGGGATATCGGACTTATAAGATAAATAGTGTTTCGAAAGATGGTAATACTTTCAATAAAACACCATATACATTAAAAGGACTGAATCAGTTTAAAATTCAAGAAACTGGTGAATGGATAGCATTGGATAATGTGGTGATCAGCGAAAGAACGGCTGTTTACTGGAATATTCTTGCTAAAGAATATCCTAATAGTGTTTGGTTTAATTCAGGTGAATTAGGAAAACAGTTTAAAAATTTCTTGGCTTCAAGTAATGTGACTAAGTTCCCAACAGGCTCAAAATGTTTTAAGTCATCAAAGACTACTTATTCTTTACCCTATTTTGTCATTACTAATTTAGATGCGAAACCTTATATCAATGGTCAATTTATTAGTACTTTTGATCAATTCTTGAAAGTGCTTGGTTCAAATAAAGTTTTAGGAAATTGGGGTGGAACACCATGGGCTTATCAAAAAATGTATGATGGCTCTGAATATTATGCAGCAATTATTTATGCAAATATAAATAATAAATTAAGTGAAGGGTTTTGGGATAAATCTCCTAATATTACATTGGAGAGTAGATTGAAGGAATACACTGATCTACTTAATCAACCGTATGTAAGCTTGGAGGATAAAATATCTTTTAACGCAGGAATCGAAGAAGTCAATAAAGAGTGTACGTATTATAATGATATTGCTGCGAATACAATTGAAACGTTGATTATCCAAAGTTCTGAAAATTAATTCTATTAAATTCAATATTAAGAAACCCGCTAATTGCGGGTTTTTTTATGCCTAAATTTTGAGGTTCGCTATGTCCGGAAAAAATCTAACGTTCAAACTTATTCTTGATGGCGATAGTAAAGGTCTGGTATCTGCTGCAAAGCAGTCCGAAGATGTAACGAAAAGACTGTTTGATTCAATTAAGTCTGCATCAGAGAAAATTAAACAGGCTTCAGAAGCAGCATCTAGCCAAGTTGGAAATATCATCCCAAAGGGCACGACTGAATTAGCTGATAAATTAACTCAATCTCTAACAGCTGCAACTGGAATCATTCAGGATGCGGGAAATAATGCTAAATCCACAGCAGGTAATTTTACTGATTTTGGGAATAAGGCTGAAAAAGCATTAGGTCAATTAAAAAGTGACTTGACCGAAGCTAAGCGAAATTTAGAGGCATTCTCCAAAACAAATGCATCACCAGCCGATATTGAAGTCGCACAGCGGCAAGTCGATCAACTTGAAAAAGAAGTTCAGCAAGCAGACCAAGCATTTAACGATTTTCACGCTGAAGTTGGCAGGGCAAATAATAATTTAAAAGAAACTGATAATGCTGCTCAAACCGCTCAGAAAGGTATTGCTGGACTTAAGACTGGGTATACGGCTCTTGTTGGTGCTATGGCTGCTCTTGGCATTGGTCTTGGCATTAAAGAATTAGCAGAAGTAGCGGACTCATATACAAATCTATCAGCACGGATCAACATTGCGACAAGTGAAGGAGGTAATTTTACCCAGGCCATGGCGGGTGTTTATCAAGTCGCATTGATGACAAATACAAGCCTTGACGCCACAGCAGGCCTATTCACGAAAGTGAATGATGTTGGCAAGCAAATGGGAATGACTCAGCAACAAACATTAGATCTCACAAAAACCATCAATATGGCCATCCAAACAGGTGGTGGATCTGCTGCTTCGGCAGATGCTGTAATCACTCAGCTTACACAGGCCTTGCAATCTGGTGTACTTCGAGGTGACGAGTTCAACTCGATCATGGAACAAGCGCCAGGGATTTCCAAAGCCTTGGCTCAGTCACTTGGTGTGACCACCAGTGAATTGCGTAATATGGCAGAGAATGGTGAGTTAACTGCGGAGAAGGTTATAAATGGCCTTCATAAACAATCTGCGGCTATTGAGGCAGATTACGCGAAATTTCCGACAACTATTGGAAATGCATTACAGCGTATTTCGACACAATGGCAAATTTTGATCGGTACCATGGATCAGGCGAACGGGGCATCAGCAACTGTAGCGCAATGGTTAGTAACTCTTGCTGATAATATGGGTATTGTTGAAATACTACTTAATGATGTTGGCTCTGGTTTTGTTTGGATTGGTGATCAGCTTTCATTTATTGATGTATCCATTTTTGAAAGTCTTAAATCTGCGCTATCAAGTGCTTACGATGCAATCAAAGAGGTAGTTGTAGTTACTGCTGATTTGAGTAAAACAATTACAGAAATATTAAGTACATCGCTAACCAATGTTTTATCTGTCCTTTCATCATTTACAGGTGAAGCAACAGCAGCAGGAGAGCAAGTTAGTTTCCTTGAGCGAATACTTCAAGGGCTATCCATTACGTTTGGTTTTATTGCGGATGGCGTAACAGCAATAAAAATCGGTGTAAATCTCCTAGCAGGAGCATTCTTCGACTTAGCATCAGCAGCGAATAGTGTCTTATCGGCAGTCACATGGGGTGATGTTAGTAAGCAATTTGCATCAAATGCAGATTTGATGAAAAGCAAGGCTAAAGAATATTACGCTGAGGCTGATAAGGATGCGGTTGCCTTTGAATCTAAGGGTTTGCAGCGGTTAGAGGAAGCTGCGCAAACCCAAGAAGAGAAGAATGCACAAACATTACTTGAGGCGAAGAGCTTAGTTGACCAGTTGCTCTTGGAAGGCCAGCGTGAACTCGATGGGAAGAAGGTAACTGAACAAGAAAAGTTAGATGCTGTTCAAGCCTATGCAGAAGCCGCGATTGCAGCCAATAACGATGCAATGGATGGTGTAATGCAAGCTGATCTGATGACGAAGGGTTACATCGTCACTTTGGATGAAGCTGGGAAAGTTGCTATTCAAACTTGGGATGCAAATGCTACAGGTGCCGAAAAGGCAGCACTGTCAGCAGATAAAGCACGTAAAGCTGCGGCGACATTAAAACTTGATCTATATGAGCTAAAGAATGGTGTTACCGAAGCATTTAATAGTAATGCAAAAGTTCTAAATGATTTTGCTAATAATGTTGAAGCTTTAGGTTTAAAAGGAGAAGCCTCTGGAGAGGCAGTATATCAAGCCTGGTTAAAGTGGCTTGAAACAGCTCAAAGCCAAAATGAAGTAGATCTAGCAATATCAAAACTTCAGGAGTTTGGTAAAACAGGGCAGATGTCTGCGAAACAAGTTGAACTTGGTATGCTGGCAGTACGCCAAGTAGTATCCCATTTACCCGCAGACTTAGACCCAGTAGAACAAGCTTTTGAACGCCTTGGGATTAAAACAAAAGAGCAGCTTAAGCTTGCAGCACAGAGTGCCTTAGCAGATTTCAATACTATTCAATCAAGTGGTAAAGCTACAGCTGAGAGCTTGCGACAAGCATATGAGAGAACTATGCAAGCTGCAGCGGCATCAGGTGATCAGGCAGTCATTGCTGCAACTCAAGCCAAAGCAGCTTCACTTGGCCTAGAAGTACAAATTGATTCATCAGGTAAAGCATCAGTTAAAAGCTATGGCGAGCTTGAAGAATCAATTCACCGTGTACGCCGTGCTTCAAGTAGTGCTGAAGATGGATTTCGCAACCTTGGCCAAACTGGTCGTGACGAGGCTGATTCGGTTAAGAACGCATGGGAAGAAGCTGTTAGTGCAGCATCGAGTGGTATGCATGAGACTCGAAAAGGTACCAAAGGCAAGATGGCTAAAAATGCCGAGGATATCGAAGCTGAGCTTAAAGCCATGGGATATTCAGATGCGGCTGCTAAACAGTATGCAAAAGATATCTATGAAGGGACCAAGGGTGTGAATGGCTATAAATCATCAGGCTTTGGATTCTTTGGTGGCTTAAGCAACGTGGAGCAAGTGAATGCAGAGTTAGAGCGTATGCAGAAATATGCGCCTAATAATGTGTCGACTAATGCCAGTGGCTTAGGATCTTCATCAAAGAGTATTTCATATGAACTCAAACTAGGTAATGAAACAGTGCAACTAACAGGATCGCCTGAGAGTCAATCAAGCCTTGAGGCGATGCTTAAGCAGTTGGGCACATTGAGTAAATCAACATGAAAATAAAACGCATCTCAACATCAGAAACCGTCTCAATTGAAGACGGTTTTTTTTGGTCTGATGAATTTAGCTGGAAAGCCAAAGAGCAGTCTTTGGAATATGCCATGGACGGTACGCCAATCATTCAGGAAGGCACCAAGCTATCAGGTCGACCAATCACTTTAGTACCTGCTGACAGTGGAATGGGGTGGGCTTCATTGGTTGTCGTCCGCACGTTGCAGGCCTGGTCAGTATTGAATGAGCAATTTGAATTACAGTTTGAGTGGGCGCATGACACACGGAAGTTTAACGTGGTTTTTAATCATGTTGATGGTGCTTTAGAAGCCACACCTGTGAAAGGTATTCCACCTATATCGCTGGATGACCATATGAATTTAACGCTCAGATTTTGGAGTGAGTAATGCCAATTGAAACCAAAGATTTAGTGATCTATCACGCTGAGCGTGACACCGATAATGCTGATGGTGGTGGGAAATATAACGGTCAGATTGTGGCAGACGGATTAAGTAATAACTTATTCAATGACATTTCTGAACTAGATCGTACCGTCGGTGATGTATCGATGCGAAAGATCTTTCCAGCTGTGACCACGAATGACACTGACTTACTTATGGGTGCCACGGTATTTGTATCTGAGCTTCCCGAGGATCCAAATGTGTCAGCATTATTATTCAGCACTGAGTCATGGACCGACGAACGCCAGGCCGCACAAAACCGAGTTGAAAATTACCTGGCCAAAGGTGGTCAGATTGCTGGAACACCACTGGATACGCACTGGCAAGGAATGTCATCACTGCAAGTCGTGATGTTTCCCCAAGAAACCGAGTCCAATGTCGGGGATACGATTGTATTAATTTCAGATGAGGGAAAAGCACTTCAATTTGAACAGTACGTGCGAATTACTAAGGTTGATACCCGCACAGCAGTGATGGTAATCGATGGTAAAAATGTCGAATACAAAGTTGCGACCTATCAAATCAATGATCCATTAGAACGTGACTTTGTAGGCTTGTCAGCACGTCAGTGGTACGCCGGTAATACACCGTCCAAAACGGTTCTTCGCGATACGCTTGTTGCTGATACTGGTTTGTATTATTCATCTACTCAATTGGCATCTGATGCAAAAGTGGGTGAATACACGGTTAATGCGGACTCAATGTTTACTCAATTGATCCCATCTGCACAGAGTGAAACCCCGATCATTGATGTCAATGCTGCAGGTGAAAGTGTTGTGTTGGTGCCGGGTAGTGATGGTTTGATTACTGTGAACTATGCATCACAAGTCGTGAGTGAAAGTCAGAACTTATATATCGGTTCTGCAGTCATGCCAAGTTCTGTGTCATTCACCATGCAGGGCCAATCCATTACAGACCAAGGTGGATTGCTCAAGAACTCGCTTGGTACGCAGGTTGGTACGATCGACTATCAGCGAGGTCTAGTGAAATGGACCTCTGCTGCACCAACCGGCACCATGAGTTTAAACATTGCGTTTAAGCCGGCTGCCGCACCGAACCAGTATTACCAAAGCAGTGCTATTCCAGTGACTCAAAACAATCAAAGTACTAACTGGTCGGGCGTATTGATTCCGATCCCCGCACCCGGTGCATTGTCTATTTCTTACATGGCTCAGGGTAAGTTTTACGAGCTCAAGGATGATGGATCTGGTCAACTAAAAGCGGCAAACAGTTCTTTTGGGTCGGGGATGATCAATTATGAGACAGGATCATGGCTTTTAACTGCAGGTGCATTGCCTGATGTGGATAGCGTGATTCTGCTGAATTGGGGTACACCGATTGTGACTTTTGTACGCTCAAATTTAAGTGTTGAAAAAGCTGCTTTTGAGTTTGATCTTGGACACTTGAGTGTTTTACCTGGCGTAACAGTTACTTGGTTGCTTGAAGGGGAAGCCAAAACAGCAACATCCAATGCTCAAGGAAAATTTACTGGTGATGCTACGGGCTCTATTAATTATGCATTAGGCACAGGCAAGATCATCCCAAATAAGTTACCGCAGAAATCGACAACTTTTAATGTGATCTATAACTTCGGTACTTCACTTACGCAAACCAAGAATGACGTTATCCCGGACTCGAGTCAAAAGTTGGTATTCACAATTGGTACAGGTTCAGCCATTCAGCCGAATAGTGTTGAGTTAGAAATTCCTGTATCTACTGAGACAGGAAACTTTGCAAAACATGTATTGCTAACGGATGTACCGGTAACCAGCACGCAGGGTAATTTAGTGAATAGTCGTGGTGTAGTTCAAGGTTCAATTAACTATTCAACTGGCTTATGCGAAGTCACACCACAAACCGTTTACAAGCAGTTTATTACCAAATTTGAAGCAGCTGTTACTTATGGTACCGCTTAGGGGATTTCTATGACTTTTTATAGTCCACAAACATCTAGTATTGTTGGTAGTGAGACCACTTTAAAAGCCTTTAATACTGTTGATGTGAAAGTAAAGTATCGCGATACCACGGGTTCAAATTCAACTACACATACGTTTACTGCAGACAAACTCAAAGTTGATTTGTCCTCAGGTTTTGATGAACAGATCCTTACGGGTTCTGCTCGCTTCAAGGTGGGGAGCGATACTTTTTTAGATCGTTCTGGTTTGCTGTATCGCAATGTGGATCCTGCCACTAATTCAGGTATTCAGTCAGGTTTGATTCAGTATGGTACAGGTGTTGTTGAAATTAATAGTTGGACGCCGAATGCCGACAACAGTATTCAATTGCAGTCCTTGACCACGACAACGGATTTACCGCCAGTCAATAAGATTGCCTTTCGCACACCGGTTATTCCGCTGCGAGTACAGTCATTGACAGTCGTTGTCGGCACACTTGAGCATGGTCAGCTCACTCTTACTGCCGATGAAAACGGGGTAATTGAGACATCACGTGCTCACGGTAAAGTGAATTGGGATAACGGTTTTGTGCAGATTTATTTCTATACCAAGACCGAAATCACAACTGCTAATCGTGCAGAGTTAGAAGCACATGAGTGGTATGATCCACTACTAGAATATGAAGAATCAGGTAAATCCTATATCAATGTGCCGGTATGGGTGGATGCTTCAAGCGTTCGCTATAACGCTATTGCTTACACTTATCTGCCGATTGATTCTGAGTTATTAGGTTTATCAGCAACACGTTTGCCGATCGATGGTCGTGTACCAATCTTCCGAGTTGGTGGCATTGGTATTGTCAGCTCAACTAAGTCACAGGAATTGCCGAGTGCAATTGCCGGTACGACATACGATTTAAGTGATCAGCGTATTGCATGGTGTGAACTTGAAGATGCAAACGGTGTAAAAGTGGGTTATGACTTGTACACCGTTGACTATGATTATGGTCGCGTGACGCTTGGTGGTGATTTTACGCTGGTGGACTTGGTTGAGCCATTAATAGCAAAATATCGTTATCAAGATATGGGACAGATCCGTGATGTTCAAATCAATGGCCAAGTCACTTTTATCAAGCCATTAACCCACAGCTACGATGCAGACAATACGATCGTTGGATCAGCATTGGTCATTAATGACATGCAGGCACGGTACACTCGAAAATTCGTGCAGCAGGCCTGGTCGAATCAATGGTTGGATGAGGCAACAGGCACGTTAATCAGTGCGAATTACAATGATACGCTGTATCCGATTCAAGTCACGAACAAAGGTGCAATTCAAGAGCGTTGGTATTTGCAGTTTACTGATGCAACGAACTTTAAATGCGTGGGTGAATATACAGGTCAAATTGCGACAGGAAATGTTAATTCAGATTTCAGTCCGATGAATCCAACTACTGCAGCACCATATTTCACAATTAAGAAAGAAGGCTGGGGTAGTGGTTGGGCTAATGGCAATGTTCTTCGATTTAACACCATTGCTTGTAATTTTCCAGTCTGGGTGATTCGTACGGTGAAGCAGTCTGAGCCTACAGAAATATCTGATGCATTCCAGATCATGCTGCGCGGTGATATTGACCGTGTTGCTTAATAAATAAATTCAAATATGGCCGCTTTATGCGGTCTTTTTTATGAGTAAAAGAATATGGTGATGAAGCAAACACAAACTAAGTTATTTGATTTTTCTGATGTGGGATTAGATTTTTGTGCAGGGTCTAAAAACTTATTTCCTGATCGTTTTAAACGCATGTTGGCTCTGGGTTACAACTCACAAACAGTGGCAAGTGTTTCTGTAGCTGGCAATCAAGTGACGTTTAACTATGGAGTCTCCCATGGTTATGTCGCTGATCGTGTGTTGAAGGTTGGCTCTGGGCCTTTAGCGGCAATCCACGGTGGGGAGTTTGTAATTGATAGTGTTACCGCAACCTCGTTGACCGTCACAATTGACGATGCGCCAATTTCAATAGCAGGAGGATTTACAACAATTGTCGCGCCCTTGGGATGGGAGTTGGTTTATGAAAAGACAAATATTCAAGTTTATAAGTTTAAACAGCTTGATGAGTCAGATATTTATTTGCGCGTCTGTTTTCAAAACCAAAGTGCGCGGAGAAATTGCCTTAGTCCGTGCATTGGGAAGTCATTTGATCCAGCAACAGGGTTTATTATTGATTTAAATGCGATTGATGAAAATAAAGCAATTACGGTGCCTGATAATGGATTTAAATGGGAATTTCAAGTACATGCAAGTGCTATATATAACGACTATACATACGCGCAAGGCTATAGTACATATGGTAAAGGACAGGTAGTTGGGAGCCTATATCATCTTGCTTTTTTATCAAATACTGGTCCATTAGCAGGCTACGGATCTATAAATGCCATTTTACCCACACTTACTCATGATTATGATTCTTTAAGGTATCCGATATTGATTGGCTCCACTTATGGGTCGATAAGTGCCGGCAACAATGGAACAACACTGACATATGCTCAAGCTTTTATTGCCTCAACACCTGTTATTTTTCAAGTAACAAGTACAACTAGTGGGACAGCATCATATATAGATGCCTATCCACAAGCAATTAACTCTTTTCTGTCAACAGCTCTTGATGGCTTCAACACAACAACCGCAGAGCCAATTCCATTGTACATGCGCAACAATGGTCAATTTTTAGGAATGATTGCTGCTGGAGCTTATCGGCTAAAATATGCTGCAACCAATGCCCCGTCAATCACACCAACCTTAACCCCATCTTTAACTTCTGATATTGACTTAAATTCAAATATCCTTGTTCATTCACTGTCGGGAGGAAATTCAGCACAATATGCAGTTTTTTATGCATTTCCAATTGAGGAGATTAAAATTGCTTAAAATCTCTCGTGTATTTTGGGGTGGTTATACCCCTAACTACATTAAGCTGGCTGCAATGGGCTATAAGGTTATGCTGCTAACAAAGCCAATAATGACAATCAGTTCACCTGATCAGGGATTTGGTCTAATTAAAGGTGTAACCCAAAAAAAGGGTGTTATTTACCCAGGCGTTGAAGTTTCGGCATTTAAACGTAGTGATAAAACTCACTTGTGGACAGTACGATCTAAACAAGATGGTTCATTTGCATTTAGAAATATTGCAGCAGGACTTGAATGCTTTGTTGTGGGTTTTGATCCAGAGCAAAACTACAATGCCGTAATCTCTGACAAAGTGGTGGCGAAATGAGTGTAAATACCTCTCTGGAAGCTGGGCTTGCCGCAATTCAGGCACACGTAAATTTTCTCGATGGTGGTACTCAAAATGCCACCGTTGTCTTTTTTGACGATCTAAAACCTACAGATGTAACAGATCCCATAAATCAATCTGCGAAATTGGTAACATTAACTTTGCCTAAGCCATGTTTTAAGTCGATTGGAGTGGACTTTATCGAACTTCATCAAACTGATGCAGCTTTGGTTACTAAAGCAGGGGTAGCGACGTGGGCTCGTATTTATAGTGGTACTGGCAAAGTATATGTAGATCTTGAAGTTGGGACTCATATAACGTTAGCGAACCCAGATTTACCCCTTGGAAGTACTTTAATGATTAACAGCTTTAAGATCCGACCATCAATTTAATGAGGGGATTTATGTGTCTAATTACATCCCTCAGGATGCGCATCATGTAATTCTGAATTTCGAAGATTTAATCCCTGGTGATAGCAACCTTAATTTTGGTGATCAGGATCAGGTATCAGCGCAAATTGATTTCACAGTTAATGTTGGAATCTTGGCTGAAGTATTTGCACACCAATCTTCGTTTAATCAGATTGATGTAGTTACTAATACTGCAGTAAATATTGAAGTAACAGCACTGGTTGGCCAAATAGCCCAAGTTGATTTCATAGCGCTAACATCTGTTGATCCTGCACTCAATGTTGTGGGCATTGATCAATTAGGTACGATTGAGTTTATTGTGGATTGCGCTATTTCACCTGATGCACATTTCAAACTGAATATGAACCATCAGCTGGGTGTGAGCCTAGCGTTGATTAGTCTCTTTGAACAAGCAGCAACAAGATCTAGACCCCAAGACTATGCATGGTCAAAACCAATACTAAGAGTCTCAAATGAGGCTCTTTTTTTTGATAAGAGTTTAGTGGTCTCAAGCATTTCAAATGTTGAATTTAATGAGGCGACATTGCTGAGCAAAGCGGTACGCATACTGCATGAGCAAGCAATTGGTTTAAGTGCTGATGTGCAGATGGTCTGGGAGCAAGGCGTGGCGCGCTTTATTCACCAACGTTATGTACATCAGGACACAATCAAGCTGCGTCACAATCGTGAATCAAAGTGGCAGGAAATGATTCGTCGACGTAAGCAATTCACATATTCACATGAAGTGGCTGAGCAATTTGAAAAACACTTTTCGTTTGAATGGGATAAAGGCTTAGAGATTGTCACTAAGTCAGAATTGCCATGGGATGAAGCCAAATCTATTCATTATCGCAAGCATCCGGTTCAACCTTGGCCAAAGCCGGAGTTACCCGAATATGTGGGCGATGGAAATCTCAACTTCATTTGTTCATGCACTGAAGTAGATGCTCACAATGTCATTTTAAATTTTGGTGCGGATGACTGTATTCCAGCACTACCGAATAAAAACTGGTGGTATATCGTGAATAATTTAAGTGCAGAACGCTTAGATAATGGTGAGCCGATTAAAGTCATTAACGGGACTTATATCTGCAGCCGTAGTACGTGGTGCTGGTCATATTCAATTACCGTGGCACATACGGAGAAAGAAAAACTACAGCCGCTAAATGACCAACCAGTGATTTTAAAATTAATGATCAATGGCTTTGAGCACCACGTATTGCTTGAGACTGAAACAGAGACAATTAAGTTCGCGAATAAGTCTTACTCTTATGATGGTCGAAGTGTCACGGCACTAAATGCAGCGGATTACGCAGCTAAACGATCATTTATTCAAGATAATGAACGAACGTCGGTGCAATTAGTTCAGGCTGAAATTGATCGTGCACAATCTGGTACCAAGTTGGACTGGAAGTTAATTGATGATGTTGGTTGGATCATTGCAACTGAGAGTTTGAGCTATGCGGAACTTGCGCCAATGGACGCGATAAAACAAGTGGTCGAAGTTGGAGGTGGTTTCATCTATAGCCAAAAATCAGGCAATACGCTTTCAATTTTACCGCGCTATAAAAAAGGCTATTGGGATGCAATGGCTGTGGATGACTACGATAATTTGATTGCGCCAAGTATCGTGATTCAACAAACCATTGAGCAGAACAAGGATTATATCGCCGAGTACAATGCCATTAATGTCGTGAATAGTCGAAGTGGCAACAGCTTGACTGTGAAGCAGCGCAACACTGCAGGCGATATTCCTCTTGAAGCTGTGAGTGGTCCAATGTTTGATGTCGTGTCAGGTGCAAGCTTTGGCAAGATGGAGTTAATCAAAGCCAATATTCAAGAATTCCACACCTTGTCAGGTTTACCGGTCTCTCAAGAAATTGGAGAAATGCTGCCGGGTAAAACCGTGGCATTCCACGGACAGTGGTGGGGAGTCATTGATTCTGTAAGTGGTTCATTTAGTCATGGCAAAGTAACGGAATCCATCAAAGTGGAGCGCATCCATCGTGACTAATCCTTTATTTGAACTTCGTAAACTGTTGAATCCAACTCATACAGAATTAATTGGAATAATTACTTCAGCACGCCATCCTGAATATCGTGTTCAAGTGGATGGAGGATCTGGACCAGTACTTTGTACTAGCGGGACAGCTTACAACATAGGGCAACGTGTGTTCATTTCAAATCAACAAATTTTACGGCCAGCACCATCAGGTCAACACAGTCAGATAGAAGTCTGAATCATTTAAACAATGGCACCGAAAGGTGCTTTTTTTATGCCTAAAAATTAGGGGAATTTAATGGAGCCTGTCTCTACAAGTGGTTTCGCAGCTTTTTTTAAATTTTACGGTGCTGCAGTTGCAGTCACATTGGCCATCTGCTTGGTTGCAACAGTCGTCATTATGATGCGTCTACCGCGTTCACCACAGGAATGGGCTGTTGGCTTAATTTGTACTGTGGTATCCAGCCTTACAGGCGGTGCATTTATTATCGTGAAATGGGGCTTACATGAATGGGTAACTGATATATGGGGAATGATTGCCCTAGGTGGTTTCTTCTTTATCTGTGGTTTACCCGGTTGGGCTATCGTGCGTTGGACATTTAACTTCATCAATAAACAGGAAGGTAAGACGATTATTGAAGTTGTGAAAGAGCTGAAAGATGCGAGAAATGATCTTAGAAAATAATCAAAAATTTTAAAAAGTAAAAAGCCAAGAACTGCAATTCTTGGCTTTTTTTATTTCCAAAACTTTAATAAAAGGATCAGAAAAATATTCATGTCAGATAATTTTAACACCAAACCCGATATCAGCATAGAGGGAAAAATGAGCGAAAAAGATATAGGAAAAGTAGCCATCATTATGGCGTGGGGTAAGTCTATTTCACTGGTGGTTGGTAGTCTTACAGGCGCAATAGTCGCCATAACAGCATTAATGAAATGGATTGTGTGATATGGCACTATGGCGATTTATAGCAATTCTTTTCACGATCATTGTTTGTACATTTATTTGGAGGATGTGAATCGGTTACTGAGAGGCTGGTTTTATTACATACGCACCGAAAGGTGCTTTTTTTATGCATAAAGAAAAACCTCAGTGTTAGCGCACTGAGGTCTTTTGATTCCAACCCACAACGCAGACTTGAGGATCAGAACATATATGAATCTTAACCTAGATTTAAAGGTTGATAAAGCAGTGAATAAAATTTCTGAAAGCAAAACGCTAAGGATTTGGACATACATTATTGCTTGTTTTGTGGTATTGGGCTTAATTGTATGGCAGACCGCACCAATATTGAATGCAATTGCCACACTTGTTGAAGTCCTGAAATAAAAGTCAGACTTCAAGTGTCGGTTTCTTTTTGCCCACAAAATTAGTATCTTGTTCTAAATTATAAATTTGGGGTTGGGTGTGAAATCCAAACTATTTGTTTTTATAACCTTATTTTCTTACTCAATAGCTCATGCTGATTTAATAGATAAACATACTAAAGTGCTTAAAGAAGGAGCGTACTACCCAGAACCAATAACAACCAATTCTGATGTAGAGAGCGATCCAGAATTAAAAAACAAAATATGTTCTGCTGTTTTTAGATTTGCGGAAAACTCCTTTAAAGCAAGACAAAGTGGTGCTAGCGCAGAGGAAATGTTCTCTGTAATTAGTGAGAAGGATGAGCCTTCAGTAAAAAAAGCTATGCAATCAATAATTGTTGATAGTTTCAAATACCCAATAATTATGTATAGCGAAGATGGGTTAATTTCTGCCGCATCTGAGTATGCAAGCCAGTTTTACATCGACTGCATGGATTAACTTTAAACGATATAAAAAACCGTCCATTGAGGTGGTTTTTTTATGCCTGAATTTTAGGAAATAGTTCCACATTTAAGTGTGAGCTTGGGCCGATATAGTGGCCTAGAAAAGCAAAAAGCCCATGACGGCAATCACGGGCTTTTTAAATCTCAACCCACCGACAAAAGTAAGAGGAGAAACATTTCGTATGGATGATGTTATCAAATTGGCTAATTTCTGTCTAATGGAGTTAAGGAAAATGTCAGCATGGCGATTTATAGCAATTATTTTTACGATCATTGTCCGTACATATATTTGGAGAATGTAAATCGGCTCTGATAGTCCATTTCTATTACATAAGCACCGAAAAGTGCTTTTTTTATGCCTAAAGAAAAACCCCAGTGTTAGAGCACTGGGGTTTTTTTCATATCAACCTAAAGGAAAGGAGACATGATCAATCTATGTTCGAATATTCTAAACCAATAGTGGAGCTTATAAAAGTGTCTATTGAAAAACATGGATTATGGCAAACTATTTTTGCCTTCTTGGTATTATTTTCCATTCCAATTCTATTTTGGAAATTGCCTGAAATTATCTTAGCTATCAAATCTTAAACCGACTTCTTTTAAAGGTCATTTTTTTATTGTCTGTGCGCCATAAGGCGCTTTTTTATACCCAAAGAAAACCCCGATGAGGCAAACATCAGGGTTTTGTTTTTCCCAATCCACAGAGCGAGAAAAGAGGAAAAGGATGTATGCCTGAAAGTATAACAGTGATTATTAAATTTGTAGAGGCAATCATGGATAAATATGGTTTCTGGAAGGTAACACTCATCATCATATTAATGATACTGGCATGGAAATCCCCTGAATTGGTATCAGCAATCAAAGCTTAAGCCGACCCAATACAAGGTCGGTTTTTTTATTGTCAGTGTATGCGTCATAAGGCGCTTTTTTTATGCCTAAAGGAAAGTGAAATGAGTAAAAAATTAACAACAGCACAAATTGCAACCCAAGCAAAATTGCTAGGGGTTGAAACTGCAGCATTGCGGGCTGTGATAGAAGTTGAATGTAAAGGATCAGGCTTTAATGCTGACAACACACCAGTGATTCTATTTGAGCGTCATGTGATGCGGCAGCGCTTGATTGCCAATGGCCAAGCAAAGACAGTGGAACTTATGATGGTCAAGCGACCGGATCTATGCAGTAAAAGTACAGGTGGATATGGTCTGTATTCAGCTCAACACGGTCGCTTAAATGCTGCAGCACAATATCATCGGGCTTCAGCCTTAGAGTCGGCGAGTTGGGGGATTGGGCAGGTCATGGGCTATCACTGGAAGGCTTTAGGATATGCATCTCTACAAGCATTTATAAATGCCATGTATAAAGATGAAGCCTCGCAACTTGATGCTATGTGTCGATACATTCAAGTGAATGGCCTGGTCAATGCATTAAAAAATAAAGATTGGAAAGCCTTTGCACGTGGCTATAACGGGGTCGCATACGCTAAAAACTCTTATGATGTGAAACTGGCCAATGCTTACAAAAAGTGGTCAGTTCAATAAATTCTATTTTAGATTTCTATACATATTTTCCAATGTGGTGTATATTGTATATATATGCTATACGAATGGATGCTGAAGCTTGATTAAGAGTTTTAAACATAAAGGTCTTCAGGCTTTCTTCCAAACTGGTACAACAGCAGGTATTCAAGCAGCACATTCTTCTAAATTACGTTTAATACTTGCTGCATTACATGCCGCATCTACAGTAAATGATTTGAGAACACCGCCCAATTGGCGCTTACATAAGCTGAATGGGAATTTGCAAGATCAATGGTCGTTAACTGTAAACGGTAATTGGCGGGTAATTTTTAAATTTGAAGATGGTGATGTCTACATCGTGGATTATCTGGACTATCACTAGGCTTTCAGCTCAGGAGTACTAATCATGAATATGATGTTTAATGCACCTCATCCAGGGGAAATGCTTCGCGAGTATATTGGTGAAACCCCAGTGACTGAGGCTGCTCTTGCATTAGGTGTAACGCGGGCCAATCTATCTCGTATTTTAAATGGCCATACAGGTATTTCTGCAGACATGGCTATCCGTTTAAGTGAGGCTTTGGAAACTTCTCCAGAGTTTTGGTTGAATTTGCAGATGCAGCATGACTTATGGAATGCAAGTCAGCGTCAGCGACCAGTTATAAAAAAATTGGTTCAGGATTTTGTATAAGAAAAGCGCCGTGTGGCGCTTTATTTCATTTAATGTTCTCTGAATTTAAATAATTTTCTAAAAAACTAGATTCAAGTATTTTATTTGATTTAAAGCGAATCCAATTTTTACCATCCCAGCCTTCTGGAAATATACCAAAACCTAGTAGGCAAGTATCTTTAAGGACTGGTGCGTATAGAGCCAATATCACTAAACGATATCTCTGAAAATCATTAGGTTGAGGGTCAGTGTAAGTTAAAAGGTCTTTATACGAAATATCAAAAGGTTTGATGAAGAACCCATCATCACCTTCTTTACTTAGAATCAGGTCTGTTTCATTTTTATTATAGTGTTTTAATAATGTAGCCTTTGAAAAGGATTTAAATTCCAACAAGGTTTCACTTGTGCATGCATTATGTTTCAAGAAGTACCCATCTTTGACAAGGAAGTTATTATCAAATGCTTCACTTACTTCTTCTGCTCCAATTTGCAAAGAACAAATACTTAGAATAAAGCTAGATAAAAGTATCTTATAACGCGTCATATGAAATGATGATCCTATTTTTAATTTTGCATGAATCCCATTATGTGAACTCGGGGATAGTGACAGACTATAGCAGATTATCTTTTCTTCTTCGGGCACTTCTTCCCTTTTCCACCCGGCAGGCAATCGCAGGCCTGGCCATCACCGTCACGGTCTAGACTTTTCCAGCCTGTTTGTCCTGATTTTTTACGTTGTTCATACCATTTCTGTGCTTGCTGTTGCGTACTAAAGTCAGCGCATTTTTTTGCATAAACTTGGATGGAAGTGAACCCCAAAAACGAAAATGAGTAAAAATTTCATAAAGTTTTTTAAAAGTCAGATAATTAGATGAAGTCTAACAACTCTCGGCTTGTTTACTCAATGAATCTAATCAAAAAGTCGTATAAAAGCCACTTTGGTTGACAAATCCTAATTTTAGTCCTAAAAGTTGGTTGACAAATTTGTAAAATAGTCCTATTTTGATTTTAACCCACATCTCAAAATTTATTTTTGGACTAATTTGTATGAAAGAAACAAAGTTACATCCTCCATCGGCCTTTGAACCCTTGCTCACAGATGAAGTACTTGAATACTTCGCTACACCAATGCTTGATATTTATTTTGATGTTCACGAAATTTTGAATAGTGAAAATGACAATAACTATACTCGCGGTACAGCAATATTTGGTCGTACGTATGAACAATTTAAAAAATTAATTGTATCAGAGGACTGTCCTGTAGACGTTCACTTAAAAGATGGGACGTTTAGATTCGTTTTTCAAATTGGTTATGCTCAGATTGGTTTCTGTAAAGGCGACTTTACCGATCCTAAATCATTAAAATTAAGAAAATACACGCCAACGAATTATGACCTATTTCAGGTAGATGATAATCAGCCTGTAATTTGGAAGTTCATCTTGAATGAGCCCAAATCAGACGAAGAAGAGGCATTTGTTGAATTTGTAGGCTTTAATTTAGCCACTGTGCCTGTAGCTTATTGGCGATCTAATGACAATCTAGATGGTAATAAGTTACATTTAGTCGATCCAATAACTCCTGAGTCTATTCATTTAGATGCTCCATTGATTGGAGATCCTGATGAAGATGATCTTCAAGATGAAGATTTGGATACCAAATTTAAATAGTAGTAACAAGCAATGTCATTATGAACACGCCTTTTAATGGATTAGAACTAAAGCTTCTGAGACAGTTTAATCAACTGTCTTTGGAAGAGTTAGGTCAGCACCTTGAGTGCACACGGCAGTATGTTCACAAAGTTGAGACAGGGCAGACCATACCTAGTCCTCAATTTATTCAACAAGCTGCCACTTACTTTAATGTTCCTGAAGAGTTATTTACACATGTAAAACCCGTATTGCAGGAAGACCAAATCCACTTTAGAAGTTTGAGATCTACAAAGGTTGCAACAAAACAAGTTGTGATTGCACGTGGAGAATACATTAAGCGTTTGACTGAATATTTGGATTCTAAACTTAGATTGCCTAAATATGATATTCAAGGCTCTGATCGTTCTAGCTCTATAGAAGCTATAGCTGAGCAATGCCGTGCTGATTGGGGGCTTGGTTTAGGCCCTATTAGTAATATGATTCGCTTATGTGAGTCACATGGCGTAGTTGTTACAACTTTTCGCTCATTATCAAGTGAAGTAGATGCGCTTTCTTTAGCAACTGCACGTCCTATTTTTGTTCGTAATGAAGCAAAAGAAAGTGAATGCCGTCAGCGTTTTGATCTTGCTCATGAGCTTGGCCATTTAGTACTTCACGATGGCATGGTGACAGGTGATCGTATTACTGAGTCTGAGGCGAATCAGTTTGCATCTGCGCTATTGATTCCTCAAACAATGATGCGAACTCATTTTCCTACATGGTTTAGAGGTGGTCGTTACAACTGGGCTAAATTAAGTGAGTTTAAACAAACTTGGAAGGTAAGTAAGGCTGCGATTCTTTATAGAGCAAAGTCTTTAGGTTTATTGACTCAAGAACAATACACCAGTGGTGTAATTGCTTTGAGAAAAAATAGTGAATCTATTACTGAAAAAGAAGATCATTTAATTCCTAAGGAAAAGCCTGAGCTCCTTCAAGCCTGTTTTGCTATGCTCGCAAAAAAGAAAATTTTTGCAGAGGATATAGCCCAAGCTTTGGATATGAATGTAGATTTTCTTGAAAATTTAGCTGGAGTGAAGATTTTGGAAAAGCCAAAGCTAAGAGTTGTGGAAGATTGTATATAAGTATCTATTAGGAATCGTGACTTTTGGTTGGTTAATGGAGATAATTACTTAGTTATGGAACCAAACTAGTTGCAGTGGATTGCAAATATCAGTTACTATCTGCGGATAAAATGTGCATATTTGAATTAAAGTATGTTTTTTTAATAATTATCTGAGAAAATGCTATGAATCAAGAGATTATCCAATGGGCAGTTGAATTAAGTTCAAAAGCTAAATTGAGTCCTAGATTTGCAGAAGAATATCAGCAACCTGCTGATAGCCAAAATACTTCTTGTAAACAAGATGACATTGAGGCTTTGTCTAATCATTTTGACACTACGTTTTTAGAAGAAATAAAGGCTTATAAGCATTTATCTGCTTTTTAATTTGATTTATGAAAAAAAACCCAAACATTATGTTTTGGGTTTTTTTATATGATAAATTTTTTCAACTTTAAGTGTTTATGGATCAAAATGTTAACAAGAGTAAAATTAGATAAGGATAAGTTTTTAGAAATACTTGAAGTTATTCAGACTAGTATTTTGGGGTTGATAAGGGAAGAAGGAAAAATACCTGTTTCAGTTATTGAGCCTATGAATGAACAATGGGCTGATGTGATTAACAGACACTATCCAGAAATCTATACTCAGACACATGAGAAGATTAATAAATATCTCAACTTTTACAACGTATATCCTGAGTCACAAAATTGTGATGAATTCAAATACGTATATTTTATTGGATTAACTGTTGCAAACAAATTAAAAGAAGAGGGGATGATTGATCATACGAAATATCATCTTAGAGCGATACTTCGATTGCTGGATTATAGATTATTGAGTCCATATAATGCATATAGACCGCAATTATCTGAAAGAATTCAGAAAGCAATTGAGAACCACAAAGTGTATGAACACTATGGTGAATTTGGGTGGTATTTATTATATAAATGTTTATATAATGCTGCAGCAGAAGCACATAAAAAAGCACCCTAAGGTGCTTTTTTTAATTACATTTCACTTTCAGGATAATCGCTTAAGAGACTAAAAAACGTACCCCTTGACTCGGATGTCAAATGTTGAATAGGTAGATATTTTAATTGTGAAACAGCATTTATTGGGTTCCAGCTTGAAGTAAAAGGGGCTGCCTGAGTAATAAAATAAGCTTTATTAGACTTAATAGCAGTATCCAGAACTTCTTTAACCTCTAAATATCTCGGACGTCTTTGAGCTGTTAAGAATAATCCATCGAATATAACATATGCAGTTGTTTGGGCTAGTTCAACAATAGCAAGAGCACCCATTAGCGGTAAATTCGTCTCGGGACCGTCATTTCTGCTAAATCCATTGATCGGTTCGTGAGATGTTGCAAAAAGAATAATTTGTATACATTCGGGTAATTTAAAGTAATTAATTAAATTATAACAATTATTAGTGGTATTACTTTCTATATATCTCACAGCAATAAAGTTTTCATTATCACTATAAGCTGCATTTTCAATGTTTGTGTGCGGCAATAATTTTTTGAAAAGCTCTTCGCGTTCGCGACTTTGATTTATTACATGTTGTGAAAATGCTTGAGATATTTCAGGGATAGTTGATAAGTGAATATCTTTAGACACTTTAATTCCTTTATCAATTAAATCTAGCATTGCTGTATTTAAAGATAAATTATTTTTTTCTGCATAATCAACAATCTCATTGTGTTGATCTTGAGGAATCCGAATTTGTGTTCGTTTCCATTCATCCTGATTTTGAGGGCGTGTCTTATCTGACATTTGAAACTCAATAACTTAATTATTGACACTAGATTAGTATCATATTAGAGTGATGTCAATGTCACTAAATTAGTGACAATAAAAAAGCCCCTGAATCTTGGCGGACTAGGGGCTTTTATCTAATCCCTGAACGGAGACAAGACATGAATAGTCTAGCATTATCATTTAATGATGTGAACTTGAAACCATTACCATCTAATGATCATCATTTATGGATCGGCTCAACCCAAATTGGGTTAGCCTTAGGATATGCCAATCCTGAAACAGCTATAACGAAAATTTTTAATCGTAAGTCTGATGAATTTACTTCTGATATGACACGTCTAGTTGAAGTGCAGACGAATGGTGGTGTTCAGCAAATTAGAGCTTTCTCTTTACGAGGTTGTCATCTCATCACATTCTTTGCCCGCACACCAGTCGCCAAAGAATTCCGCAAATGGGTACTCGACGTACTAGAAAAAGAAGTTCTGCAGCAACAAATCGACACTCGCGTAAAAATCAATGCAGAGCAGCAGGCGGAACTAAAGGAGATTGTCGACCGACGTGCTCAAGGTGAACGCAGACTTCATGCAGAAATGTGGTCACGTCACAACAAACACTTCCGCATCACACGTTATAGCGATCTGTTGGCCATACATTTCCAAGACGCAGTGAATTACCTAGAAACATTAGAAGTTAAGTCAAAAGGGAGCATCTATATAGATGAAAAACAATCCCTAGAAATGCTCTGCGTACATGCTCGATTCTTTCAAGCATGGTGGAATACACATAGCCCAGCATTGGCCAAACTCAATCCATTACTGGTGACAATGCTCAACGACAATATGTTTTCTATGAGCAGTGCTATATCAGACGTGAGTAAAAAATGCGGATTCACAATGCCAAACTATGATTACGACCACATGTTCGAACTCAAAACACTGCCGCATGAGCGATACAAATTGCTCAAGTAATAAATAGACCGTCCGGAAGGGCGGTTTTTTATTAACATATGAGAATTTTAATTAGTAAAAATAAATTATTGTTTAATAATTAGAATAGTATAAAACATGAATATTTTGATAAAAGTATACAAATTTTGAAATAATTTAATTAAAATAAATTTGTATACTGATTTGTATACTCGCCATATCCTAACTAAGCCTTTTAGCTGCAAAAGCATACAACTCTGAAAAGTTTATAACCTACTGTAAATACTAAGGAATACAGCTTGATGCTTAACATTCCAATCCAAACAAAACTCGGTGGATTCTACTTTTTCTATTATTCAATAGTGGGTACATTCATGCCGTATTGGAGTTTGTATCTAGAGGATCAAGGGTTTAATTATCAAGAAATAGGTATTTTATCTTCGATTGCAATTGTCACACGTTTTTTTGCACCGTTTATTTGGGGTTGGATTGCAGATAAATCCGGCAAGCGCATGCTTTTAGTCCGAATAGCAACATGGATGGAAGCCTGTATTTGGTTTCTGATTTTTATAATTCCCAACAGTTTTCAGTCTGTTGCATTACTCATGCTGGTTTTTAGTTTCTTTCAAAATGCTATATTGGCTCAGTTTGAAGGAGTAACTTTATTTTGGTTAGCTGAGCTGCGTGCAGAACTTTATGGAAAAGTCAGAAAATGGGGATCAGTTGGCTTCATTGTTGGGGTATTTGGAATAGGGGCTTTGCTAGAAATAATACCTGTTTCAATGCTACCTATCATGTTGTTATGCATTGCATTTCTCGCATTTATTTGGTCATTTACGATTAAAGAGCCCGCTACTGCACCATCTTCACAGAAAAAACTTGAACCACTTTGGCCTATCTTAAAACGACCAGCTGTAGCGAGTTTTTTTATCATTGAATTTTTTCTGCTCTTTTCGCATGCACCGTTTTATAGTTTTTATAGCAATTACCTTATGCAGGCTGATTTTTCGACGAGCCAAATCGGTTTTTTATGGTCTGTCGGAGTCATTGCAGAAATCATTATGTTTGCCTATGCCAATGTCTTTTTTAATCGATATTCTTGGCGTAACTTAGTGCTCATTTGTTTGGGGCTAACAGGGATGCGATGGTTGATTGTAGGCTTATATCCGACGGTGTTTATCACTCAATTTGCTGCGCAAACGATTCATGCCTTTAGTTTTGGATTATTCCACTTAATCGCTATGCGAATCATTTTTCAAAATTTTACCGCAAGTCAACAAGGGCGTGGTCAAGCGCTATACAGTACCATGTGGGGCTTAGGTGTTGCGAGTGGCAGTATTTTAGCAGGTCGATATTGGGACATGCTTTCGGGACCCGTTATTTTTATGATCGCAGGACTGGCGGTTATACCTGCCATGTTTTTGGTCGTGGGCTTGCCTAAAACGATCCAAAAGCCAACTTAAAACAATTCAGTATTTTGATAAATCTCAATGAACTAAAATCACCTGATTACGGCCGAGCTCTTTGGCTTGATATAAGGCCTGATCGGCTTGATTTATCATACTTTGCAAACTTGGAGCATTGGGCAAAGACTGATGAATCAGACCAATACTCACCGTAATATAAATCGTATTTTGTTCATCAATGATGATTGGCGTAGTTTCAACGACTTTTCGGATACGCTCAGCAATACCTTGAGCTTCAGGTGCTGCAATGTTCGTGAGTAATACACTAAACTCTTCACCACCAATACGTGCAAATAAATCTGTTTCACGTAAATTCTTACGCACAACGCTCGAAAATTCTTGTAAAACTTGATCACCGACATAATGCCCATATTGATCATTCAATTTTTTAAAATGATCGATATCCATCATGATAATGGAAAAATTGAGCTGAATTTGGTTTTGTAGGTAAAGCTCACCTTGCTCGAAAAAATATCGACGATTCATCGCATGCGTTAAACTATCATGATTTGCAAGGTATAAAACCTCTTTATATAGTTCGTGCCGATTTCGGCTAATAATACAAAGAATCAACGGCGAGAGAATCAGCATGGCTAGGCCAATACGAACTGAAATTGCTGTCGATAAATAGGCTAATGAAGAATCGTGTAAGTAGAACGCATTTAAATTGTAATAGGTCGCTAAAATTACCACGGCATTAATTAGGGATAAGGTAAATAAGCGATAGGTTAATGCTGCCCAAATCAAAGCCGCTAAAGGGTAGAGAATTGCCCCTGGACCTGCAGAAACGGCTGTTAAAAATACACAGAAGACAACTGCAATTGCCGGAAATATTTTATTGATCTGAAAGCTTTGATGACGTCGATCTTTGAAATAAAGTTTAAGATCGGCCAGTTTAGGAAAAGACAGAATAAGCGGTAATATAATCAGCGCATTTAATATTTCAGTAATCCACCACATACCAAAATCAATCGATAATCTATCGGTCGACATAAACGTGTTGGGGATATAAGGCACGGTGAAAATAGCAAAAAGAGCACCAGTAAGACATCCGCCGCAGGCGATGATGACAATCATGGTCAGAAAGGTGAAACCTCTATTATAGTTTTGATAGTTCACCTGAAAATATCGCATAAAAAATAGCGATACCATGCTGTTGGTTAAATTTGAAAAAGTGAGAAATAGGGTGAGTTGGAAATAATTGCTTGTCACTAAATCTGCGAGCATATAACCAGTAAATGCACCTAACCATCCCCCTAGATTACTGAGTTTGGGAAACCTTAAGAATAATGCTAACAATACTGCATTCGCAGGCCAAAAAATCGCTAAATAGCTTAATGGGCGGGTGAAAATACCGATTAAGCAGCAGCAAAGAATAACTGCAGCGACTATTACAAAAGCCATGCTGTGGCGTGCATTAAGCGGAGCAAGACTATTCGAATGCAGTTTCATTAGCTTATGTAAGCCTAGGTTAAATATGGGAGAATTCGTTTTTTTCGTATATTAAACGATAAAAAAGATTTTATATTATTTTATTGTAAATAGTGTGATTTGTTTGGCATTTAGCTAATTTGTAGTTTCGTTAATGGAGATTGATTTTCTGGATAAAGATGAAAAATGATTGTTATGAAAATGTGATAAACCGCGGATTTGTAAAAAAATGTGTTACTTTAAGAGCATGATTTATATGACTGATTAAATGTATGAAAATAGCATATCTTACAGTTTTACTCATGTTGAGTTCATCGTTGGTGATGGCGGCAGATAATAAGAATACAACTCAAAATTCAGAGGCTAAAAATCAAGTTGAAGCTATAAATAGCTTTAGGGTGACAACACGTTCTGAATTGGTTGGCTTATGGGGCATGGAAATTCCGACCAACAAAAAGTGCGTCGAATATTATAATTTTAAGAGCAATAATGATGTAGTGATCAAAAGTGGTGAAGAGTGGTCATCTGGGGTATATGACTATCAACCTGCGCAAGATCCGAATGTGCAAATTCCAGCACTGATTTTACAAGTAAAATATGACAATAATCAGATGGATTGTTCGGGCAATATTCAAGATCAAACCGGCGAAATTTCACAGTACTTTGTAAAGTGGAAAAGTCCATCGGTTATTAATTTCTGTGCCAATGATCAGGCTCAGCAGTGTTTTGCGACATTGCGTCGAGTTTTGCCTTAAGTATGACATATTGATATTTCTTCTTATAAAAATAAAAAACCACTCATTTGAGTGGTTTTTTTGACGTTGAAGATTTATTTATCTTCATGTCCTTCGACTTTCTTTAATAGATGCTTTTCAAGATAGTGAATATCCATTGCTTGTTCGCAGAAATTTTTATCTTGAAGAATCAAATCTTTATGTAGCGGAATATTGGTTTTCACGCCAGTTAAGATAATCTCTTCTAGAGCTTGTTTCATGCGCGCAATAGAGGTTTCACGATCTTTACCATGCGCAATGAGTTTTGCAATCATTGAATCATAGTATGGCGGGATACTATATCCTTGATAGATATGAGAATCTAGTCGGATACCTGCGCCGCCCGGTGCATAGAAATGATCGATTTTGCCCGGTGAAGGCATAAATGTAGATGGATCTTCCGCATTAATACGACATTCAATCGCATGACCTTTAAGTTGAATATCTTCTTGTTGAAGATCCAAACCTAAACCGGCAGCAATGCGTAATTGTTGCTCGATAATATCTACGCCAGTCACTTGCTCAGTAACAGGATGTTCTACTTGTACACGAGTATTCATTTCAATAAAGAAGAATTCACCTTCTTCAAATAAGAACTCGAATGTACCAGCACCACGGTATTGCATTAATTTACAAGCATTTACACACGCTTCAAGAATATGCGCACGTGCTTCTTCAGGTAAACCCGGTGCAGGCGCTTCTTCAAGCACTTTTTGATGGCGACGTTGCAATGAACAGTCACGATCATAAAGATGAATTGCATGGCCATTACCATCTGCAAGAACTTGCACTTCGACATGGCGTGGCTTTTGAAGGAAACGTTCCATATAAACGGTGTCGTCACCAAACCACATTTCCGCATCACGTTGAGCAGCTTGTACAGATTCGAGTAGCGTGTCTACACGTTCAACGATACGCATACCACGACCACCACCACCAGAGGCAGCTTTTACGATCAATGGAAATCCAATTTCTTTGGCTTCTGCCAATGCATTGTGAATCGTTACAGCATGGTCACAACCCGGAACAGTCGGTACACCAGCTTTTTTCATCGCAATAATGGCAGAAACTTTGTTCCCCATTAAGCGAATGTGTTCAGGACGCGGACCGATAAAGATAAAACCTGAGTTTTCTACAATTTCAGCAAACTCAGCGTTTTCAGATAAGAAACCATAACCTGGATGGATGGCATCTGCACCGGTGATTTCAGCCGCTGTAATAATGGCAGGGATATTGAGATAACTTTCGCTGCTGGCACCTGGTCCAATACACACTGCTTCGTCACAGAAGCGTAAGTGCATTAGGTCTTTGTCGGCATCGGAATAAATCCCTACGGTTTTAATTCCTAAAGTTTTGCAAGCGCGGGTGATGCGGAGCGCAATCTCACCACGGTTTGCAATTAAAACTTTTTGCAACATTGTGATTCCCCGTGGTCTTAAGCGCGATAGCGGAATAATGGTTGACCGAATTGGATCACTTCGCCATTTTTAACCAAAATTTCTTCAATTACACCGCTTTGAGTTGCTTCAATTGGGTTCATGATTTTCATTGCTTCGATGATACCGAGTGTTTCACCAGCAGATACAGTTTGACCAACTTTCACAAATGGTGCTTCACCTGGATTTGGCGCAGCATAGAACACACCAACCATAGGAGACGGCTCAACAGCACCACGTGGTGAACGAGGTGCAGCAGGCGCAGCGGCAGGTGCAGCCATAGCAGGCGCAGCGGCAGCAACTACTGGATTGCGACGAGTTAGAGCAATCGATTGATCGCCTTCTTTAACTTCAATCGCCTGTAAGTCAGATTCAATCATCAAATCGATGAGTTTCTTGATTTTACGGATATCCATGAACAGTATTCCTAATTAAGATTGAGAAGTTGGTTGAATTTTTTCGATGGCGAAGTCTAGTGCTGCGGCATAACCTTTTGCACCTAAACCACAAATAACGCCAACGGCTTTATCAGATAGATAGGAGTGATGTCTAAATGCTTCGCGAGCGTGGACATTTGATAGATGTACTTCGATAAACGGAATGGCTACACCTAGAAGGGCATCACGCACAGCAACCGAAGTATGTGTTAGGGCTGCTGGATTAATAATGATGAATTGAACGCCTTCTTGTTGCGCTTGATGAATTCGGTCGACAACAGCGCCTTCCCAATTACTTTGGAAAGTGTCGAGAGAAATGGAAGCGTTTTGAGCCTGTGAAATCAGTTTTTGGTTGATATCTTCAAGTGTCAGATAGCCATAAACTTCGGGTTCACGTTTTCCCAGTAAGTTGAGATTCGGTCCATGAATGACCAAAATGGTCGAGCTCATTCAGCCTGCTCCAATAAAAAGTTGCAAATTTACTTTGCAAGATACCTGCAAAGTTTGCTCATTATGGCATAAAATTCCACATTTTTTTTATAATTTCTTTGAATTGACGTGAAAAGCATGTGCCGAGAATGTGCTATATAATGCGAACTTTGCAGAGAATTGGCAATGTTAAAAGATTACATTTTTATCATTATATTGTAGGACATCATTTTAAACCCAATTGGCTAAAACTGTTGATATCTTTTGTGTAAACTTGCTTTATCGTGGTGCATTCGTGTAGCAATAACCAGTACAAATGATTTGAAAGGTGAGATGGCTTGTACATTTGTCTTATAGATCGTCAGTTGAACAGCCTACGCATGCATAGCCGTAAAGATGGTATTTATACAGCGACTTAAAAAATTCTAAGGTTTAACTTATTTCACGCGTAAAGGAATCTAAATTGTTCTCAGTTCTCAATCGAGTTATTTGAAAGAATAAATCAGGTTTGTGTGCTAAGTATATAAAAATTAAAAGATAGTTACTTTTTTATGGTTTATAAAGCATATTTCTAGGCCAATGAAATGTTTTTCATAGATGATAGGGCTCAAGCTAGATATTTTGTTTGCCTTAGCGAATTAAATATTCTGTGGGAGCATTTCCTTATAAGTAGGCAGCTTTAGATATGATGAACATTTATTGCCTTGCTAAGTCATACTTTATAGACCTATATATAAGCGTATTAACCATCCTGTGTATTTTCTAGTCAGTGTTTTGAATGTATGAAGCGTGCAAGGCATTGACGATTTCTTTCATAAATCATGTAAGTTTGGAAAATCGGGTATTTGTCCAAATTTGTACAGGTATTGGCAAAAGTTAAATCTGTGGTGGTAAAGAAGCTTGCTGTTTGCATGCTGATTCTATTTTTTATTCGTCTATTACTGTGTTTTAGCGGTATATGTGTTGAATAAGTTTCCTTTCTTCTTGTTTATACTTTTAGGTGGAATCTACCGCATTGAGTCTTTTTCTATAAATGAATTGATAAAACAAGGCTCGAATGCTTTCCCGCGGAAAAAATTTATCTATATAAGTGTAATTCACGGTAGAATGCCCGAAACCTATATGGCCTGAGAACAAACATGGCAAAACATACGCAAAATTCCTCACCTTTGGCAGAATTGATTGCAGAACAAAAGCTTTTATGTGAAGAAGTGGGTTCCGCATATGTAGAAGTGCAGGGCGATGATGTAATTGCGGTGGCTGTTCATACCTTAAATAAAGATCCAATTGTTGGTATTCGTAAGCCTGCAGAAGGTGATGAAAATGTCAGTTGGTATATTTATGGTGGTGAGCTTGAAGGCGCAGATAACTTTGAAACAATGACTGTGCGTAAACTGCAAGATGTTGTGCCTGAAGTGCTACCGTATTTAGCTTTGGATGTAGGCTATCGTTTTATGATCGATGCTGATGATTATGAAGATGTCTGGAAAGAAGGTGATGAGGCTTAATTTATGCATTCTCCGTTGATGTATAAACTTTATGTCCTTATTTTCTCTGTGTTTACTGCTTCTGTAGCATATGCAAATGTGAATGAAGCGGTTACTCCACAACTGACTCAAGCTGAATATAATGCTCAGATAAAAGCATATACTGAGCAAATTAATTCAACCAAAGCTATTTTGGATGATCCTGCATCTACAGCAACGGGTCAGCAGCAAACTCAAGCTTTTTGTTTAAGATTGAATGCATATCGACAGATTTTAGAAATTTCTCAGCAAAACTCAGCTCTTGAAATGGCCAATCTAATGCGAGTGGCCTCACAGCACTATTTACAACAACAGCAACAGAGTGTGCAGTCATCTGGCTTAAACGAAAGTGCATTTTGTTCGAGTCCTACAAAATAAATTGAAACGTAAATTTTTTCTACTATTTTTAAAACTCTAGCCTCACTTTCTTTCATTTTGTTCTATTTTTCAAAATTATTACAGCATTATTCACTATAGGTGCAGTTTCTAATAATCTTAGAAGTTGAAAATGTAGATTGTCAGAAAATGATATAAAATATGCTTAAAATGACAAGTCCATCACATTATTATGATCAAGTTAGAACGATTTATATGCAACAAACATCCCTGGTCCTGTTGCATAGGTCAGTTCTAATACATCAACTTGTTGATGTCGTTCTCTTTTGGCCACTGAATAAGTGGCTATTTTTTTGTGAAAAATTAAATGCTTAATCAGATTATAAATCGAATTTGGATAAAATTTAAATTATTCATGATGTGGCATCCCCATACATTGACTCATATGTGCAGTTTGGTTCGAGGAATACAATCAAATGATTAAATCACTTTGTATTTTTATCATTTCACTCTCGGTATGAGTGATGGATAAATAGACAAATATTGCAAGTATGATAAGATGATTGAACACATTATTTTTGATGTTTGAGGAGTTGTTACATGACAGCTTATACTTCAGTAATGAAAGCAAGCCAATATGAGGACGATATGATCCCGAGCCTTGCTATCCATGCATTTCGCCATGCTTTTGAACAAGCAAGTGCGTCATCCACTGTGGTTTATGTAAAAGGTCTACAACTGGTTCAACGTCTGCAAAATGGTCAAGAAGTACAATTAAAAGATGTATCAGCCGACTTCGTACAAGTGGATGATCTACCAAAAATTTTAAAACGTAAAAAGAAAACAGAGGAAATTGTTTAATACATGCCTCCACAACCTCGCATTAGAATGTTCGCGGGTCCAAATGGTTCAGGTAAAAGCACAGTTAAAGAATATTTATTGCCCCATCATATTGGGGCATATTTAAATGCGGATGAACTCGAAGCTCAACTGAAACATTCACACCGGCTCAATTTGTTGGATTATCATCCCGCTTTAAAATCCGAAGCACTAATTGACTTTCTATATACGAAAAAGCGTCCCGCTGATGGAGCATTTATTCCGCTATTAGCACGTAAACCTCAGATATTAGATCCGTGGAAAATTGAGTTTCATCCAGATCAGATTGACTCATATCTTTGTGCAAGAATTATCGATTACATTCGTTTGCAGTTTTTAGAACTAAAAATTAGTTTTACCTTTGAAACGGTGATGTCCCATATTTCAAAGGTGGAGTTTCTACGCGAAGCAAAAAGAAAAGGCTTTAAAACCTATCTGTATTATGTTTCCACTATTGATCCTGTTATCAATATTTCACGTGTTCAGTACCGAGTGAAAACGGGTGGACATGGTGTTCCAGAACAAAAAATTCGCGAACGTTATTATAGAAGTATGGATTTGTTAATGCAGGCGGTAGAAGCAACGGATCGAAGTTATTTATTTGATAACTCTGCCGATGGACAGCATGCTTCTTTCATTGCTGAAATTGAACAAGCTGAAATTTTAAAGATGAATTCAGGTATTCAGCGTTTACCGTGGTGGTTTGTAGATAAGGTGCTTAAAGAGTTTGAGCCAAATTAATATCAACTGAACGTAATATAAAACAACATAACAGGCTGAACTTATGCAGAATAATGACTATAAATTACAACAACATGCAAACTCATCTTGATCAAGCCATTGAGCCGCAAGTTGAACAAGAACAGCAAAAAAATAGTACATCATCTGATCCGTTGTCTTCTGTAGATTTGACTGACTTAGCTGAAATTGGTTCGAATATTATAGAATTGGGCTCAGATGCTTTAACGTGGGTGAGCGATGCACTCAGCGATATTAGTATTGATCTATAAATTATTTATTATTTCAATTAACTTCATAATAAACAGCCTTTATTGAAAAATCTCCGAGGATATATTTCGTGATTTTTCAAGTTTATAAATTAATTCTAAATAAAACTAATCAAACACTCTTGAAACGTTAAATTTTTCAATCAGGAAAGGCATGTCAGAATGAATATTTAGACTGGCGGCAGTTGGTTACTTCAAGAAAATAGCCTAAGTATATAATAGATTTTAGAAATGCATGTGCACGCAGATCACTTAACTGCATCTCAATATTTAAAAAAGTTCTTGATGGTAAAATTGCGATGAGCTATAACATCAAGATTGTGCAGGAAACATTCAGCGCCATTTATAATTTTGATGTGAAATATTTTAATTCACATCAGTCATTTGATTATTTATTTGCAGATCATGAGGCATTTAGAATCGGTGAGTTAAATGCCTATAACATTCCAACGCCTGGACATACACCTGCTTGTCTGAGCTATGTGGTTGGTGATGATGCTGTGTTTGTCGGTGATACCTTATTTATGCCTGATTATGGCACAGCACGCTGTGATTTTCCCAAGGGCAGTGCGGAAGTATTATTCGACTCTGTACAAAAGATTTATCAGTTAGCACCTGAAATGCGCGTGTTTTTATGTCATGCAAAATACTGCTGCGAAAGCAGTGTGCATGCGCAAAAACAGCAGAATATTCATATCCACGTTGGTACGAAAAAAGAAGATTTTGTCACAATGCGAACTCAGCGTGACGCAAATTTGGCTATGCCAAAACTGATTTTACCTGCAATACAAATCAATATGGATGCAGGTAAATTTCCAAAACCAGAAGGGAATGGTATTCGCTATTTAAAAATTCCTTTTAATCACTTTAAATCTGCAAATTAAAGACAAAGAACCTTTAGGTTGAATGCGGTTGGCTATTTCACTTAATAAAATAGCCTAAGCAAGTTAATTAATTGCCACCTAAAAATAGCCTAAGTAGGATTAATAAGTTTTAACTGTCATTTGATTTCATTCATTCAACTAGGCATCATTATATCAACATAGCAAAGTATTCAAAAATGATCCTAAATTACGAATATCATCAAAAATTAGAAGGCGAAACGCACCCGCTAGTCTTTATTCACGGTTTATTTGGCAGCCTCAGTAACTTAGGGATGCTTGCCAGAGCTTTTCAAAATTCACATTCTGTCATTCAGCTTGATTTACGAAATCATGGTAAATCACCTCAAAGTACAGAAATGAATTATCGTGAGATGGCAAACGATGTACTTGAGACATTAGATGTAATTGGCATTGATAAGTTTTCAGTGATTGGCCATTCCATGGGAGGCAAGGTCGCAATGCAATTGGCTTTAATCTCAGAGCGGGTAGAGCAACTTGTTGTATTGGATATCGCACCCTTTGCATATCAAGAACGTCATCATGATGAAATATTTAAAGCTTTGATCGCTGTACAAAATGCACAAATTCAATCTAGACAGCAAGCGGTTGAAATTATGCGTGAGTATATTCATTCGGATATGGTTATACAGTTTCTACTCAAATCGTTTAGTAAAGGACAATGGTTGTTTAATGTAGATGCGTTGTATAAACAGTATGACCAGATTATTGGTTGGGAAAATATCGGAAATACTTGGCAACAGCCTGTATTGTTCATCAAAGGTGGAGAGTCACCTTATATTTCAAACACGGAACATACTAAGGCGATAGAACACCAATTTCCACATGCGAAAATTGTAGAAATAGAAGGTGCAGGCCATTGGTTACATGCAGAAAAAACAACTGACGTTTTAGAGCAAATACAAAATTATTTAAATTAATACGGTGTGCCTTCAATTATATTTTGCAGGCACAACATCGAAATTACTCAATCGAAATATTATTGGCTTGAAGCTGACCTTCAGAGGTAAGTAGTGCCGCCATCTCTGCAGTTTTTTTCAGGCCTGGCATACGATATTCAGTATGACCATAATCTTGAATAGATTTCCAGCGTCCACCCCATGTTAAACCGACAGACTCAGCGGCTTGACCATAAAGTTGATAACCACGCATAGCCCAAGGGTCTCGTTCAGTAATGACCACTTTGCCATTGCGTTTAAAGGCGACATCAGCTGCTAAACCAAACTGATGATAACTTTGGAAACCACGGGCACGAGTGGTATTTTTATTGGTGGCTAAATTATTTTGACGTTCAGGACTACGATAACCTTCAAGCAAAACCATTTCATAACCATGCTGTTCACGCATAATTTTAAATACCATTAATAAGCGCTGCTTATAACGAGGGTTCATTTTATGCCATTTACGATCTGCTGAAGGCACATCTGTAGAATATGAATGCGTATGTATATCTTGAACTTCTGGATTGAAACTTGAGGCCATAACAGATGGCTGCTCAATCATTGCTGCTTCTTCAGCGATCGCTTCTTGAACAAGATATTCTTCAACCTCAGGAGGCGCATCTAAAACCTGTCCATCAAGCATGGCGTAAATTTGTGGGTCGACTTTACGCAAATAATCAGCTTCCACTTTACTTGCAGTAATCGGGCGAGTAAAAGCAAATAATAAAATACTGGCAAACAGTAAGAAGCCTGCAAATAAAATCCACCATTGTTGTAAATGCCAGTGTGATTGAATTTGTTGTGGTGCTGCTGCATAGTTCAGTTCATAAGCAAAATTTTTGGCGTGCTGAATTCTTTTTTTACTTTGTGGAATGATTTGAAAGAAAAAATCCTGAACTTTAACTCTGAGTTCATAAGAAAAACAAAGCACTGTCACCAGTGCTAAGACAAAGAAACAACTAACCAAAAAAATGATCATGGGGAAACTGTAGCGCTCACAGTCGCATTAGCAGTGTTTGTTGTAGCAACCACTTTCGGACGTTTGGTTTCAGAAATTTGCGTTCCGCCCATCGGCTCTTCGAAGTACTCATCTTCTTTTACTGCTTTCGTAGATGGCTCTGTAGGCTTGGTCACCTTGGCTGTTGTTGGCGCAGCTTTAGGTTTTGCTAATGTGGTTGGAATATGTTGTTTAACGGTTGTTGTAGCAGCTACAACAGGGCGCTGCGGTTGGGTAATTTCAAAAGGCGAACGGTTATTCGCTACAGCTTGAACAGGCTGAGTCACTTTTGTTGTATTTCCATGATTGAAAGCGGTAGCTAAATCATTCGAATATAAACCATTATCCGGATCTTTTTCTTCAGTTACATGAACGGTTTGCGGTGCTTTTTCAGCTGAAGCTTGCTCATTTTCACTTTGACGGGGCGCAGCGGATGCCTCAGTTTCAGTTTTATCTTCAGTTGGAGCAGAAGTAGTCATCTCTGTATTTGCAGGCTGATCGTCAGAACTTAGATAAAAATATCCCAGGCCAGCAACAATAATGACCGCTGCACCAACAAGAAAGCCAATCGCAGCATGAGCTAAAGGCGGTAAATTATTCTTTTGAGTCGACTGTAAAATTCTAACGTTATTCGATTTTTCGTTTGCCATGGTGTCTAAGTCTTATGGTAAATGAATAGTGATATAAGCCTGTTCCGATGGTGCAGTTATGACATTTTGATATTGTGATAACGCCTGATTATTTTGACTGGATAACATATATTTCAGTCCACCAAATGCTAATACAGCAAACAATGCCCAAAAGATAATGATCCAAAAAAATGGTAATTCACGGTGAATAATGTTTTTAATTTGATCCGGCAGTGCCGCGAAAGGCGAAAACGCCTTTTTACCTTTCATATAATCAATTTCATCACCGACACGTGCAACGAGTGAATTGAGCATTTCAATCGATTCAAGTCGGTATTTACCATGAAAACCAAGTAGCATGCAGTAATGATAAACTTCAAGTGCTGCTAAACGATCTTTATTCTTAGAACGAATTTGCTCTAAATTTTCAAAAAAGCGGTAACCCGCAAGCTGTGAACCAAAAAGACTTAATTGCAATGGATTCATCATCCAATTGTTTTGTAAATCAAAAAAGCGTGCATCTTGTTGGGTGACAATGGTTTCATCTAATAAAGCGCAATAGGCATATTTTGCGTCCGTAATATCTTCATTGCTGAATTGAAGCTTACGGGCTTGGCTTTCAAATCGGTTTAATAGATCCATAATTTTTGTCCTGAAACTTTCAGGGCTGGATGGAACATATTGATTTTTGAGTAAAAATACGATGTAAAAACCATCATGCAGTAGATCAACTAAATTGGTTGAACTGTTGATTTTCGGTTCAGCACTTGGTTTTGAAGAGCCTAATCCAATTTGACCATCGTCAAAAAGTGAAGGGGCATTATTTGAAATATTCATGATTGCTCCTTAACCATTCATCACTGCAATAAGTTCAATCGAGATATCTTGGAAGCCAGCTGGTATGTAAACGCAAATCGATTCAGAATCAAGCATACGTTGATACAAATCATTATTTGGCTCAACTTCAAAATAACTCACACCTGAACGTACTGGAATTGCTGTTGGCACTTGCATCATATGTTGCAATGGCACAGCCGGTAATGCCGCCATGACACGCTGTTCAACATCAACGGTATTACCGACTTTAAAGCGCAGCGGTACATAAGAAATAATGTCATGTGTCGGCATCACGCTACTTGAAACAGCTAAATACAGGCGAGAATCACGAGTAATTTTGTCACTTTCAAGACTGCCCACCCAGTAGGATTGACGGGTTTCTTTCAAGTTAATACTGATATATCGATTTGAAATAATCGTATCGAGCAACTCACGTAAAATCACATCTAATTGAGCAAAACTTTCTTGCAAATTATGATGTTGATACTGTGGGAGTTGATCTACTTCATAAGCTGTAGAGAAGGTGAGTAAAGAACCTGTCAGACGTAATAATTCAAAATACAAACGTTCAGGATGAATCATTGGATATTGCAATAAATGGTTTAATGTTGCATGTGCAGTATTTAGCGCATTAACCAACCAAAATGACACAATATCACCTGAACGGAATTCAATTAACTTTTGTTCGTTTTCACGATTATTCGATTGAATGGTTTTAATTTTAGCTTTGATGATATTGAGCGTTCGTTTGAGCCCAGTAATCAGCGAATCACACGAACTAATATGTAATATTGGTGGGATAAATTGATAATCTAAGACAAAATTACCTGAACTTTGGCGCTTGATTCGGCCTATAGGCATGTAAAGAAAACCATCAAGATTGTGCTGTGGTTCTTGGCCTAATTCAAAGATTTTAAACTCTGCACGGCGGCGTAATAAAGTGATTTCAGCAGCCGTCGCATCTGTAAACAAATCATGAGTTTCAGTCAAATGTGAATGATAACGACTTGATTGGGTATTTTCTTCAAAATTGACGTTTCGTTTATTCGGTTGAACGATCGGTAATGCTAAATAAATTTGCATTTCACCACGTAAATTTAATGAATCAAGTAGTACAGGCTCAGGTAATAAGTCTTGTGCAGGCGCCTGATAAATCTCGCCATCTTGCCAAATCATTTCAACTTTATTTAAAGCCAAAGTATTGGTACTGAGTTGTGATTCATCAAAAATTAAACTTTGAATACCATAAGCGAACGGTATTGTTGCGCGAACCGTATGGTTTAAACGCTGTTCATGATAAGCATCTTGTAATTGAAAGTGTTGTGGGCGTAAAAATAATCCTTCGCCCCATAAAATTTTTTCTGCTTTAAACATTGTTTTTACCAGTCGCTATTCGATTCATTGCTTTGTTGCTGAACACCTAACATTTCTTGTACAGCTTCAAGAGGGTTTTCATCCTTAATCACATGAGTTAACCATTCATGTAGAGGCATTTGTGACCATTTAATGGTTTTTTGCAGCATATAACTGACAGGGCTATGCGGCTCATTCACTTGAAAATAGTCAGCAATATCTTGCAAGACTTTCATGGCTTGTTCACGATTTTCAAGATGATTTTGCACTTGAGGTTTAAACTGCTGTGTATGCTGTTGTTGTATTATTTGCATATCATTCTGCACGGAAGTTACAGTGGAAAGTGTCTGGCTTTCAATTGGAGAATTTGATTGAACCTGTTCAGCACTCGATGAATTGATAAAAGCATCTGCTTTATAGATTTTTTTTAAGCTCAAGTGAATCATTTCGATTTGAGAGTCAATGCCAGCAAAGCTTGGCGCATCTAAACCCATCAAATCATCAAGAGTCGTTTTTAAGTTTTCCCAATGGTTTAAAATATCTAAAAACTGTTGGTAATACTGGTATTGAATTGATTTTGACGTATTGAACAAGGCATGTTCAAACTGTTCCATACCATTAAATGACTCTTCTTGATCATCATCTTCATGGTTGGATTTACGTCTTTGGTTTTGAACATGAAGTAGTCGATCATAGTCGGATAGGGAATAAGCTGCCGCGCCATGAACGATTGAAACTGATTTAATTAATGTTGGGATTTGATTAATTATCCCTTGTAATAAACCTAGACGTTGATCAAGGTCATCATCTTCAATTTCAGGATGAAGTTGTAGCCAAAAGTCTTGCAAACTTTTTTGTGTAAGTTCAATCCCTTTGGCAATCCCTTCGAAACCATGAATGTGAGTCCACGCTTCAAGCAACCAACCATATAAGCGAATATCTTTTGTATGTTCGCGAAGTAGATCTGACGATTTTTGGTGCACAAAGCCCCAATCTGCCTGTTTTGGTTCTGCGATCCAGTCGCCTTGATCCAAGAGCGGGTCATCTTGTGTTTTAGCTTTTTTAATTGCATGAAAATCATTTGAAAATGAAAAATCACTACCGCAAGGTAAATCATCCGTAATCGGTTGCAATAAAGCGTCGAGCTCTAAACTCATATTCTACATCGTTCCTAACTTATGCTTCTAAGGTTTTGGTCTTTTTGCTGCTGCGTTTTTTCGCAGGTTTACCTTTAGGATCTAAAACATAAATAATTTCATCGTCTTTGACATCGATTTCAATGACTGATGGAATCTTTTGTTCACTCATCGCCATCAACAATTCAGTGGCTAAAGCAGGTAAGACCGTCGCATTTAAAATGTTGTCGACATTACGCGCACCACTATCGACCTCAGTACAGCGACTTAATAATAATTCGACTAAATCATCGGTATAGCGTGTTTGCGTACCATATTGTTTTTCAATACGCGCGGTGATTTTGCCTAATTTATGCTGAATAATGCGTACAAGCAGATCATCGTGCAATGGGAAATACGGCACGATACGCATACGACCTAAAAATGCCGGCTTAAATTGTTTATATAAAGCTGGTTTTAATACATCTAGAAGTTCTTCTGCTGACGGCCATTCTTCTACTGGCTGATTTAAACAAGCCTGCATAATGGCACTAGAGCCAACATTTGAAGTCAGCAGGATAGTGGTATTTTTAAAGTCAATAACACGACCTTCACCATCTTCCAAAGTACCTTTATCGAATACTTGGTAGAATAGCTCTTGAACATCGCTGTGTGCTTTTTCAATCTCATCGAGCAAAACCACACTATATGGATTTCGGCGAACTGCTTCTGTCAGTACGCCGCCTTGGCCATAACCGACATAGCCCGGAGGGGCACCTTTTAAAGACGACACGGTATGTGCTTCTTGATACTCAGACATGTTAATGGTGATTAAATGAGACTCACCACCATATAACTCGTTTGCTAACGCAAGTGCAGTTTCGGTTTTACCCACACCACTTGGGCCAACCAGCATGAAAACGCCTTGAGGTTTATTTGGATCTTCCAATTTTGCCTTGGAGGTTTTAATGCCTTGTACCAGTTGATGCAGTGCATAATCTTGACCCATCACACGTTGTTCTAACTGTGCTTCAAGCTTCAAAATTTGCTGAATTTCATCATTAACCATTTTACCAACAGGGATGCCGGTCCAGTCTGAAATGATTTCATTAATAATTTGAGCATTTACACGTTCAAAAACCAGCGGCGTTTGACCTTGTAAAGTTGCCAGTTGGTTACGAATATTGCTTAAAGTTTCAATATTTTCTGGTTTTTGCTCGGACTCTTGTTCAAGCGTTTTAATCTGTTGAACGATTTCGAGTTCTTTTTTCCACTGCGTTTCTGTCGACTGAATTTCTTGTTCAAGCGCGGATATTTGTGTTTTTACACTTTCAATGCGTTCGTGGTGAATAGGAATATTCTTATGTTCATTTTCAAGAATCGCCAATTCAAGCTTCAAATTATGTAATTGAGCTTGAAGTTGATCCAATTTTACAGGTTGTGCATTTTGCGTTAAAGCTACACGTGCAGAAGCCGTATCTAAGACACTTATCGCTTTATCAGGTAATTGACGGCCAGTGATATAACGGTGTGATGCATGGACTGCAGTAACGATAGCTTCATCGTCAATTTGTAAATTGAAATGTTTTGCCATCACGGGAATCATGGCACGCAGCATATCGATTGCGACTTCTTCAGTCGGTTCTTCAACCTGAATTACTTGGAAGCGTCGGCTTAATGCGGCATCTTTTTCAAAATACTGCTTATATTCAGCCCATGTGGTTGCGGCAATGGTTCTTAACTCACCACGTGCAAGCGCCGGTTTTAACAGGTTTGCTGCATCATTTTGACCTGCTTGACCACCCGCACCAATCAACGTGTGTGCTTCATCAATAAATAAAATGATTGGATGTGCAGAGGCTTGAACTTCATGAATAACTTGTTTTAAGCGATTTTCGAATTCACCTTTAACACTGGCGCCCGCTTGTAGCAAGCCCATATCTAAAGTGTGGATGCTGACATTTTTTAAAGCATCTGGAACTTGGTTGGTTGCAATTTTTAATGCAAGACCTTCAACAACGGCCGTTTTACCAACACCAGGCTCACCCGTTAAAATCGGATTGTTTTGACGACGACGCATCAAAATATCGAGCATTAAGCGGATTTCAAACTCACGACCAATCACAGGATCAATGCCACCATTTTTAGCTTTTTCAGTAAGATTAATGGTGTATTGGTCTAGAGCTGGTGTTTTAACTGGCGTAGTTGCATTCGTTTGTACTGCTGATTTTTCATCAAGTGATGCTGTTGCTAAATCTTCATTTTCAATGCTTTTTAGGCAAAGATCTAAAAATTTATGTTTAATCGTATCTATAGGTAATAAATCGAATAGAGAAGAAGCTCTTGCTGCGATTTGGTATAAATCTGGCGCGGTAAGCAGTGCAACAAGTAAATGACCACTACGAATTTGTGGATTTTGTTCAGCAGATGCTAATAACCAAGCTTGTTCAAGTAAGCGCACAATGGATTGGGCAAAAATCGGGGTGCGCGTATTTCCTTTTGGAAGTTGAGCGATACTTTCTTTGAGGTCATCTGCCAAACCGTCTGCAGAAACTTTGTATTTTTCTAAGAGTATTTGAAGATCATTTTTATTGTTATAGGTTAATAATTCGAGTAAAAAATGTTCAATTTCGATTTCATAATTTTGCTGTGAAATACATGTATTGGCTGACTTTTCGAGTGAAATGCGGGCGTGAGGTGAAAGTTTAGTAATTAAAACTTTTAAATTATTCATAAATAACTCATCAAATTTAGAATCCACAGTACGAAATTTTACAAGTTTGACTGTGATCTCTTTTTTCTTGCTATAAAAATAAAAACTTTAAAATCAACACCTTATATATTTTTAGTGTCTTGCTTTAGGCGATATAATACAGACTAAATAAAAAAAGGAAAAAGATTTTTTTATAAAATGAAACAAAAAAAAACAAATCGTCGACAAACTTTGGGGTATTTGGCACATTTTTGTATTGACTCTATGTGCTTATTTTTTGTTAAATCTGCAGCATATTTTTAATTTTGATAAATGAAGAGAAAACCCACGGGAAAATAAGTGGTGATTTCTCCACATATTCACATAAATTAAGTTTTAGCACGTAGAAATACAGAGGCAATTTTGAATAAATTTAGTGTTTTATTACCTATAATTTTAGCAGCTAGTTTAACACAAACCGTTTTTGCAAAAGATAAAGCGGCATCTGTGAAAAAATCCTGTTTAAAGGATTATCCACTGGCAGTAGGTGATACAGATCCAGAGATTATTGGTTTTTATAATCAGTTATGTGACAAAAAAAATAAGAAAAATGAGAACTTAAAAAATGAAATTTTTGTAGATATTGCCAAAAAATATCAAGCTAATGGTTACAATTTAAAAGCATTGCAAGCGGTCAATCTGCTGCGAGAAAAGAACTATCAGTCGCCTGAACTTACTGATGTCACTTTTTTAGCAGGTATCGCTATTTCTTATAATGCGCTGAATCATATGCGCAGTAATGAAAATCGTACTCTAGATGAACAGACCTATTCTCCTGCCAAAGTGTTGTCGGATAATATTCGTTA
Organism: Acinetobacter sp. P37; assembly: GCF_057480965.1. Taxonomy (NCBI): domain Bacteria; kingdom Pseudomonadati; phylum Pseudomonadota; class Gammaproteobacteria; order Moraxellales; family Moraxellaceae; genus Acinetobacter; species Acinetobacter sp. P37. The sequence goes on from NZ_JBLIYY010000013.1 coordinate 74,654, forward strand.
TATTCAGCCGACGATTGATAAATCTACATCTGCTGCAGCAGATGTTCGTGAAAAAAGTACAGAATCTTCGAGCAATGTGAAATCTAAACAGACAACACCAGCTAAAAAACGAACCAATACAGCGTCTACCAAGTCTAAACAAACGACTACAGCAGCAAGCAAAAAGAAAACTACCACGACAGCAAAAACGCAGACTACAGCGAAAAAACCTGCTGCCAGTGGTTCACCTTTCGATACATTGAAGAATAAATAACAAGGAAAAGCACTCATGGCAAAACGTGAAAGTGTACAGAAAAAACTTCAACGAATTCGTCCTCCTCGTGTTCAATTGACTTACGATGTTGAAGTTGGCGACGGTAAAGAAATTAAAGAGTTACCATTCGTTGTTGGGGTGTTAGGTGATTTCTCTGCGGCATCTGAAGTAGAGAAAACTAAATTAAAAGACAAGAAATTCATTAATGTTGATTTAGATAATATTGATGAGGTAATGGAGTCTTTAGCGCCACGTGCTAATTTTCAAGTTGAGAATACCTTGACTGAAGACGGTGGAAAAATGTCGGTAGATCTTACATTTAAGAGCATGGCCGATTTCACTCCAGAGCAAGTTGTACAACAGGTTGATCCACTACAAAAGTTAGTTGCCGCGCGTGAGCGTCTGTCTGACTTGCGTAATAAAATTTCAAATAATGAACGCTTAGAAGATTTACTGGATGAAGTGTTGCATAACACTGATCAAATTCGTAAGTTGAGTGTGGAGGCAGAAAATGAGTAATTTTAATACTGCAACTGCTGCAAACCTTGAAGCAACTGAAGAATATTCGCTTTTAGATTCAATTGTTGAACAAAGTCGTATTGCGCGTACAGATCAAGAACATGATCGTGCAAAAAGTCTGATCGGTGAACTTGCCAAAGAAGTCATGGCAGGTACCATCACCGTTTCGGACAATATGACTTTATCAATTGATAAGCGTATTGCTGAAATTGATGCGTTGATTTCATCTCAGTTAAGTAAAATCATGCACCATGCTGAATTTCAAAAAATTGAATCGACATGGCGTGGTTTGTATTATTTCTGCCAAGAAACACCTTCAAACTCTTTAACAAAAATTCGTATGTTAAATACGACGAAAAAAGAGCTGATTAAAGATTTCCAAGGTGCGACCGATTTTGACCAAAGCACATTGTTCAAAAAAATCTATGAAGAAGAATATGGATCATTCGGTGGTGCACCTTATGCAACACTGATTGGTGATTTTGAGTTTGACCGTACACCTTCTGATATGTATTTGCTTGAGCAAATTTCACATGTCGCGGCGGCTGCACACGCACCGTTTATTTCGGCTGCAAGCCCAAATATGTTGGGTCTAGAATCTTTTACAGATATTGATCGTCCACGCGATGTGTCTAAAATCTTTGAAACAGCAGAATATGTACAATGGCGTTCATTCCGTGAAAGTGACGATGCGCGTTATGTTGCGTTGACAATGCCACGTGTATTGGGTCGTTTGCCATATGATCCAAAAGAAGGCATTGCCACTGAAGGATTTAACTTCGTTGAAGAAGTTTCAGGTGAAAATCATAATGAATATTTATGGATGAACGCGGCTTATGCCTTTGGTACGCGTTTAACCAATGCATTTGATATGCATGGTTGGTGTGCTGCGATTCGTGGTGTAGAAGGTGGTGGTTTAGTTGAAGGCTTGCCTGTCCATACGTTCAAAACCAATGATGGCGAAGTGGTCTTTAAATGCCCAACTGAAATTGCCATTACTGACCGTCGTGAAAAAGAACTGAGTGACCTTGGTTTTATTCCGTTGGTACACTGCAAAAATACGGATTATGCAGCATTTTTCGGTGCGCAATCGACGCAAAAACCTAAAAAATATGACAGCGATACAGCAAATGCCAACTCTGCATTGTCTAGCCAGATCCAATACATCATGGCAGTTTCACGTATTGCACATTATTTAAAAGCAATGATGCGTGACAAAGTGGGTAGTTTTGCATCAGCTGGTAATGTTGAGACCTTCTTAAATGAATGGTTATCGCAATATGTGTTACTCGATGATGGTGCATCTCAAGAAGCTAAAGCTCAGTATCCATTGCGTGAAGCTTCTGTAAAAGTTGTAGAAAATCCAGCTTTGCCTGGTCACTACAAATCTGTGGTTTTCTTAAGACCACATTTCCAGTTGGATGAGTTGTCTGTTTCATTACGACTTGTGACCGAGTTACCTCAGTCCTCAAATTAATTTTGGGTCAACACTATAATAACTTTAAATAAATAGGTATTCAGAACAATGAAAGATATATACATTCAATTTCGTGGTAAGTACAAAGTAGACGGCGAATCTCGTGATGCAGAGCACAAGAGTTGGTTAGAAGTAAACTCTTGGACGCATAACATCCGTCAACCTAAATCTGCGACTTCTTCAAGTGTGGGTGGTCACACTGCAGAACGTGTAGAGCATTCTGACATGGTTTTTGTTAAAGATTTAGACGCGACAAGCCCTAAACTTTGGGAAGCATGTTCAGCAGGTTATACATTTGATGAAGTTCAAATTGATTTCTACCGTGCGAATGGCGACAAACGTATTAAATATCTTCAAATCAAACTGAAACATGTGTTGGTTTCTAGCGTGACACCAACTGTAAATGATGAAGGTGTTCCACACGAATCATTTGGTTTGAAATATGCTGCAGTAGAGTGGACATATAACCAACAAGATATTAACGGTACTGCGAAAGGTGCTGTTACTAAGAAGTGGTCATTATCTAACAACACTGCTTCATACGCAGCGTAATAGATGGATTCAGATAGAGGCTTACTTGGGTAGCCTCTATTTTCATTTTTTTAAATATTTATAAGAAGATATGAATCTCGATCAGCTTTATCCTTATGGTTTTAGAACGACTTTATTTGACCGCTTATTACCAGCAGATGCTCAGCAGACTCAAGGTCTGTCTTTGCAAGAACTTCGTGAATCTGTTGCTTCCGATTTAGAGGATCTCCTCAATAGTCGGGTGGCAAAGTTAGATGAACTGATTGATGACTTTCCGTTAGCAAAAAAGTCTATTTTGCAATTTGGCATTATCGATTTTGTGGGCTTATCGACAGCAAATCCATCGGATCGCGACAAAATTTGCCAGTCAATTGAGCAATCGATTGCTGCACATGAACCCCGTTTAAAACAGATTCGAGTCGAAATGCTCATGGATGGCCATAATATGGGGGCACTATGTTTAAGTATTCAGGCATATTTAAATATTCATCCTTTATACGAACCAGTTATTTTTGATGCCTTATTAAAACCAACAACACAACAATATGTTATTTCTCCAAGAACTTAATGAAGTGGGTTATCTGTGATTGAAGAGCTGTTACCGTATTACGAAAAACAACTACAGGAATTTGGACAACAGTCCCGTGAGTTTGCCAGTAAATACCCCAAAATCGCCCAGCGTTTGTCTTTAAACCAAGAACAAATAGATGACCCGCATATTGAGCGTTTAATTCAAGCATTTTCTCTAATTTCTGCACGGATTGATAAAAAACTTGCAGATAGTTATGACGTTTTTACCCGTTCAATTTTTGAGGTGATGTTTCCTCAATATTTAAAACCATTTCCTGCATGTTCTGTGGTGAGCTTCGAAGATATAAATAAAATTAAGCAATTAACAGATCGACACGTTATTCCAAAGGCGACCAGTCTAAAAGCCAAAAGTACGCGCGGTGTTCAATGTGAATATCAGACGGTACAAGAAGTCACATTATTACCGATTCAATTAAAACAGCTCAATTTCAAAACTCATCCATCGGCACATATGCATTTAAATCAAAATGCTACATTGAGCTTAGGATTTGAAATTTTTTCGAATAAGCACGCTTTACTCAAAAATGAAACTTTGCCGATATTTTTAGACGCTATTTCTAATTTTCCTTTGCAGGTTTTAGATAGTATTTTTAAATCGACTACAAGTTTTTCGATTCGTGTGGGGCAGCACATTTTTGATATTGCCAATCCATTTGAAATTATGGGCTTTGATGAAGTTCAAAGTGTTCTACCTATCGATCAACATACACATCATGCATATCGTTTACTGATGGAATATTTTTGTGTTCCTGAAAAATTCAATTTTTTAAATCTAAATCTAGATTTCATTAAGTTTTTAAGTTTAGAACATAGTGAATTTGATGTTCAAATGCACTTTAAACTCAATTTAAATGATCAAGCAGCGATTCGAAATTATTCTGAATTAAATGCTGCAAATTTTAAATTGTTTGCTACACCAATTGTTAATCTTTTCAATAAACAAGCAGAGCCGCAAAAGATTAATCATAAGCGAATGGAATATCCATTGGTGACAGATGCACACCATCCTGAATATTTTCAAGCCTATAGCATTTTAAAAATGAATATGGTGCGTGAAAAAAGTAACCAAGATGAAGTGTATTATCCGGTACTGCCTTTTTTTGCAATGAGTCATTATCATCAGGATAAAGTGCAGTTTTTTTATAGTTTAAATCCGCAGCAGATGAAGAATAAACATCAGGAATTAAACTATTCAATCATATCTCGTGCTTTAGACCCACATAGCACTCAGTCCGATTTTATTAGTACTGAACTACTATGTAGTAATCGTGAGTTACCTTACGAAAGTTATAATAAAGATCAAAATGCATTAACTCTGAATGATAGTAATTTGGCCCGTCGTGCCCTGATGCTCAAACGACCGTCGTTACCGTATTATTTTGAGCAAAATAAACAAGAACAGTGGCGGGTCATTTCACATTTATCTTTGAATAATATGTCTTTAATGAAAGGCGATACGGTCTCTCATATTAAAGAACTTTTGGAATTGTATAATTTACCTAAATCGAAAGAAAACCAAATTATTATCGACTCCATAAAAAATATTCAGTTTTCTACCACACAGAAACTTGTAGATAGTAAACCGTTTCCATTATTTGTCAGAGGTTTAAAAGTACAGCTTGATATCGATGCTGATATATTTAGAGGGCATAGCCTGTATATATTTAGTCAATTGCTAGCCCATATCTTTAATTTAAAAGTCAATATGAACAGCTTTGTCGATGTCTCGGTTTTTGATGCAAATAGTCAACAGGAGTTATACCAATGCGTGCAGAACGTTGGTGGCAAGAAAGCTCTGTAATTGACGGACTTTTCCAAGAACCGAAAGCCTACGAGTTTGTTCAAGCTACTCGTTTGTTAAGACATGCACCTTATGGAGCAGCTCAGGTCCATTGGGCCAATGACTTTGAGTTTAATAGTTCACTTAATTTGAACTTCCCGAACACTGAAATTGAAAGTTTAGAGTTCAACGATGAGAAAGTTGAACTGACAAATTTAATGGTGGGTTTAACGGGTATTCAAGGTGCATTACCTTATAGCTATACCAATAAGATTAAGCTGAGCGGGCGACATCAGCGACACGAAACACAAAAGTTTTTAGGGCTGTTTAATCATAAATTAACAGCACATTATGTTGATGCCAGTTTAAATTATCATTTACCTATTCGTTATGAAATCGAGCAGGATAATCACTATCTTGATATTTTACATGCATTAAATGGTTATATCAGTAGCCAGCATGATCAGCCAGATTTAGATGATTATTTTGCTGAATTCTCAGGTTTAATGCAGGGGCAAAACAATACAGCTTATGCATTAAAAACCATGCTGAATTGTATCTTTAAGCAGAAATTTGATATTCGAGAATTTATCCCTGAAACTTTTGTATTTGAAGAAGATCAGAGAACATGTTTAGGTGGATCTCAGCCGAGCTTATTGGGGCTGAATACTTTTTGTGGTGAGAAGATTCAACAGATTGACGAAAAAATTGAAATCGTGATTGGACCTTTAAATCATGAAGATTATTTAACATTTTTACCGAATCAGGCACGCAGCCTAAAATTAAAACAAATGATTCAAACTTGGTGTAGTCCAACATTAATGGTGGATGTGCGCTTAATTTTACAAAAAGAAGAAATAAAACCGGTGTGTTTAAATTCTTTGAGCGGAATTGGTTTAGCTCAGGGAGCATTTTTACAGCCGAATAAACAGGTCGATAATACAGAAACCTGTTATGCCTTAATGGGGAATGCATAATAATGCTGAAATTAATAATTGGAACCTTTAGTGCGCTTTTTGTTTTGTGTACTGCTTTCGTGATTTTTTACTGGCGAGATACAGGCTATGATCCGACGGCTTTCGATTTAGTCACATACTTTTTACTTCTTCCTTTAGCTTTATGTGCAATTATTTTGTCGCCTTATTTGCTTTACAAGGGCATTCAACATCAAAAAGAAAAAAAACTTGAAGCTGAAAAACGTGCAGAAGAACAAGCTGAGCAACAACAACTTGAGGCCATTGAACAAGCAAAACCGAAGCCTATTGATGTACAGCAATTTCGTTTAAATGTTTATTCTTCAGCGGCTTGGCATAGTTTTGGTGAAAACGAACAAATTATCCAAGATATTCAACAATTCAAAAGTCCTGAACTCGATGATAAATTATTCAATGCATACGGTTTGCCTGTTCTTTCATTTCGAATCAAAGATTTAGATGAACTTACTAGTGAAGAAGCAGATGATGAATTTAGTGCCATCACCATGCGTGAAAAACGAATCCAGTCACTTATTCAGCAACAACTAGAGCAACACGTTGAAAGTCTATTTTTAATTGCTGAGCATCTGAAGCAATCAGCACTCTTTTATGATAGTGAATTGGCATATCAGTACCGTATGCATCCGGGTTGGGTGGATCCAGATTATACGCAAGATGAAAATCCAGAACATTTGGCGAACACTGCACAGCAAGTTTCACGTCTAAACCGTTTAAATGTCCATATTTTGCTTGCTGATAATTTGATTCATCAATGGAATGATGATTATGCTCAAATTATTCAGCAGTATCTATCTGACGGATTTTCGATCATTCCCGAACAAATTCATATCGAGCCACATTTTATCGGCACTCAAGTCGCTTATTCAGAATGGTTAAGCATTTTAGAGATGATTTCAAAACAAAAGTTTGAAGTCAGTTTGATTCTGAATGCTGACTCTGAAATCGACCAAGAATGGATTGATGAAAAGATGTGGTTACAAGAAAAATACATTGCTGCAGAGTTTGCATCGAGTTGGTGTTTGGCTGCTTCAGACGTTCAAGTTCGAGGTTTAACTCCAAATAAAGTGCTACAAGTGGTGGCACATGAGCCTGAGTTGAAACGTAATTTAGAGCTTAAAGCACTGAATAATTTAGATCAGTATGATCAAGAACAACCCTTTTTATTGATGTTAGATGATGCAACAGATATGAAAGTGGTGAAAAAATTACAGCATAAATTTAATGAAACCGCGATTGAAACCTATCATTTTTTATATACAAAACAGAATCTTGGAAATACCCAGCAATTGGCAAAAATTTTTGGATTCATGTTGGGTATGCACTTGCCAGAAGAGTTAACTGCCATGATTTATAGCACAGACCAAGAATCGACATTTGCTTTTATTCAAGCATTTTCAGTAGAAGATGAACTTGAACAAGAAACTGTTTAATTAGAATTAAGACGAAATTGAGAACATTGTGAACACACTATTTTATACGATCCTCGGTTATGTTTGGCAGTACGTCACCAATCCTAAAGCGATGGTGGCTTTGTCATTTTTTGTGGCTATTGTTGCCATGCATAATTCGATTCCGCAAAAGACTTTTTACATTGTGGTTGCTGTTTATATTCTCGGATTAATTCTGTGGGGTATTTATGAATTAGTGCAGCATTATCGTCATAAACAGCAAGGCGAAGAGCTTGCTGAGGCGATTGCCAAAGATAATGAAGCTGAATACGGTAAACAAAAGAATAAAGAAGAACTTGCGCTGATCAATCAGCAAATGAAAGACTCGATTCAACTTATCCGTAAATCAAAACTTGGCGATAAAAAGGGTAATGCAGCGCTATATGAATTACCTTGGTACATGGTGATTGGTAACCCAGCAGCGGGTAAAAGTTCGGCGATTTATAATTCTGGCCTTAGATTTCCATTTGAAGAAACCCATCAGAAAATGGTGTCAGCAGGTTTAAGTGGGACACGTAACTGCGATTGGTTTTTCTCTACAGATGGTGTGTTACTCGATACCGCAGGTCGATATTCAGTTTATGCCGAAGACCATTCTGAATGGTTAGGCTTTTTAAATATTCTAAAGAAAAACCGTTCTAAAGCGCCGATTAACGGTTTAATCGTAATTGTTTCTGTGGCTGAGCTTGTCAGTCAAAGCCCTGAAAAATCAATCAAATTAGCCAAAAACTTACGCGCACGTATACAGGATTTGACTGAACGTTTAGAAATTTTTGCGCCAGTGTATATCGTTTTTTCAAAAATGGATTTGATTGCCGGCTTTACTGAATTTTTTGATTGTTATGATAAGGATGAATTTGATCAAGTTTGGGGTGCAACACTGCCTTATGATCCAGACTCATCTGAGCATGCTGTTGAGATGTTCGAAAAGCATTATTCAATTTTATACGATGGTTTGAAGAGCGTCAGTACAACGCACTTGAGTCGTCGTCATTCGCAAAATATTTCTCCAAGTGTAATGACATTTCCGCTTGAGTTTAAAAGTTTAAAGCCAGTGTTAAAAACGTTTATTGGTACGTTGTTTCAAGACAACCCCTATCAGTTTAAACCGGTATTCCGTGGGTTCTATTTCACCAGTGCGTTGCAAGAAGGTGTAATTGAAAGTCCGATGACCGAACAAATTGCTGAAGATTTTCATTTGGTGAAAAGTACGGATAGTGAGTTTGGCATTCCTACGAATTCTGTTTCGCAAGACCATGGTTATTTCTTAAAAGGACTCTTTTCAACCGTCATTTTAAAAGATAAAAATCTAGTTAAACAACATATCAATCCTGCACGTAAACGTCAGCGCTTTATGGCATTTATTGCTGCATTGTTATTGGTTGCTGTGGTTCTTGGATTATGGGTTTGGTCGTATCGCAATAACCAACAACTCGTGGCAGAAGTTCAGGCAGACCTAGACAAAGTTGTACAAATGGAAAGCCGTAGCGGAAGTGAGCTTTCGACTCAATTGGATGCATTGCTGATATTACAAGGGCATTTACAGCAGCTTGATCATTTTGATGAAGATCGTCCTTTGAAATATAGCTTTGGTTTATACCAAGGGAATAAGATTCGTGAAAAACTCAAAGTTGAGTATTTACGTGGTATTCAACAAATTGTATTAGCACCATCTCAGCAAAATATGGCGCAGTACTTACAACGCGTTAAAGCCAATGAGGCGACGTTGAAAGAAAATCACGTCAATGTGCAAATCACTCAAGCTGTGAAATCAAATCAGCCATATTTAGAACCATCGGATACAAATCCTCAGGATGCATACAATGCACTGAAGGCGTATTTGATGATGAGCAATCATAAATATATGGAATCGAGCCATTTGAGTGACCAAGTCACCCGTTTCTGGCGTTCATGGTTAGATTCAAATCGTGGTCAAATGCCACGTGGGGAAATGATTCAAAAAGCAGAACAAGTTTTATCTTATGCGATGACTTTAGCTGCTGATCCTGCGTTCCCGCAAATGGAATCTGATCCTTTATTAGTAGATCAAACACGTCAATTATTGACGGCTGTTACCATGGGTATTCCCGCACGTGACCGCGTTTATAATGAAATTAAAATGCGTGGTTCGGTACGCTTCCCAGCAGTGACAGTGAAGCAAATATTAGGTGAAACAGGCCAAAACAGCATGTTGGGTAGTTATGCCTTGCCGGGTATCTTTACTTACCAAGCTTGGAATGATTATGTAAAAGAAGCGATTAACCAAGCCGCGAATAATCCGACGGATACTCAAGATTGGGTACTCAATACCAATCGATCGGATGACCTGACATTTAGTGGTAGTCCAGATCAGATCAGTAAACAGTTAACCGAACTTTATAAACAGGAATATATCGCTGAATGGCGTAAATTCTTAAATGCAGTACATTATGGCAAAGGCGCAGATGTCGCTCAGCAGTCACGTTTTATCGATATTTTAGGTGAACCTGAAAATTCGCCAATTCGTAAAGTGGTTGACCGTATTGCGAAAGAAACCAGTTGGGATAATCCAATTGTTCAAGCAGAACTGGCTGCACCTCAGAAAGGCTTTATTGCGTGGTTTAAACGTAAAGTCCTCAGCCGTGATGATGCGCAGCAGGCACAGCAAGTGGCTTCTAAAGCAGGTCAAGGTGTTATTGCAAAAGAATTTGATGTGTTCTATCAATTGGTTCGTAAGCGTGATGATCAGCAAAACAAATCTATTTTAGATGAATACATGCTGTCTTTGAGTCAAGTGCGCAGTAAGTTCAATGATTTGAAGAGTGGCGGTGATATGGGACCTGCAAGCATGACATTGGTGAAGCAAACCATCAATGATCAAAGCTCTGTCTTTAATAGCACGCAAAAATTTGTGGATGAAAAAATGTCTGTGGGTCTGAATGAATTAGATCAACAGTTGATTCAAAAACTCTTTATGCAGCCGGTGACTCAGTCATTTGAAGTTCTTTTGATTCCAGCTCAAAACGAAATTAATAAATTATGGGCAATGCAGGCGTATCAACCATTTACAACCAATCTTGCGCCTAAATATCCATTTAATAGCAATGCCACTTTACAAGCGACCAGTAATGAAATTAGCCAAATTTTTGGTGAAAACGGAAGTATCGCTCGCTTTGTAAAAGAATATTTAGATCCATTGGTGATTCGTCGTGGCTATACCTTAACCACGAAAACATGGAAAGATTTGGGCATTGGTTTAAATCCACAATTTGTAGCGAATTTCCAACGCTATGTTGCGCCAAGTAATGGCGTTGCTACAGGGGAATTGAGTCAAGCAGCACCTGCGGCAACCAATCAATCGAACTTCCAGTTCTTCCCATTAGAAAATACACAGTTGCTTTCATATACCATTGATATTGATGGTCAGCGTATGGTGTATGAAAACGGTGTTCAGCAATGGGTGAACTTCGTTTGGCCAAATAAAGGGGCAATTCCGGGTGCACGTATTACTGCAATTGACTTGGAAGGTCAAACGCATACGATTTTTGATGAGCCGGGTGAATATGGTATTAACCGATTGGTTGAAGGCGCTCAGCGTACACAAAATGGTAATTCATTTGAAATGGTGTGGCGTAGCAAACAAAATCCAAAAGTGTTTGTTAAAGTGAATTTCCGTTTAATAAGTGGTAACGCATCTGGCCCAACTACAGGTTCAGGCTATTCAGGTATGACTCTTGTTGATCAAGTGGTGACGAATAAAGGTGTTCGTGTCGTCGCAGCGCAAACGATGCCTGCAGGACAAGCGCCTGTAGCGCCAGCGACTTCACCGATGAGTGTTGTACAAGGAACAGCAACACCATGATGATGAATTTAAAAATGAGAGCGGTGGCATTCGTGCAAAAGAACAAGGAGTGTGACGATGTATGAAGTGAGAACGACACCGCTGTATTATGGAAAATGTCCAGCTCGTGGTGACTTCTTAAAGAGCCGTGAACAATATTCACTGATTCAGTTAATCGATCAGTGGATCACGGAGGCGCTTGAGTTCGCTATGCGTTCAGACGATTTTAATGCAGCGTATAACTCACTGCCTTCATTAGATTTCTTTATTGCCAGTCCAAAAGATAAGCGTTTTTTGGTTGCCAATTTGATTAGTAGTGAAGACAGTTCAAAGCGTCAATTTCCAATGGTGCTCGCTCATCTGCTAGAAATCGATGATCCTTTCGATAATATTTTGTATGCACCTTATCGTTATAAACAAACCTTAATTGACTTATATCAGCGTAACCGAGTGATGCGTTCTATTCGCGATCCCGATATTTTGCTCGATAAATTAGGCAAACTGAATAACGAAATTCAAGTGTTCGGGACAGAAGAAACCTCTTCTTTTTATGAGCATCATACGTTGCATTCATTTGCACGTTTATTGAATTTTACGCCTTATCAGTTGGCGCAAAGCATGATTGGTCTCGGTTTGCTGCTACAACCGATTATTCATCAGGGTACGTCTCGGTTGAATAAAGTGCTGATCTTACCAATCAATAATATTAGTTACTGCTATGAAATTGCGGCGTTTTGGGTCAATTTAATTAGTCGTTTTGTCGAAAACCAAGATGCTGAGTTACTCATTGGCATCCTACACAGTGATTCACCTGTTTTACTGTTTGGTTTTCAAGGTGCTGATATTACAGCGCTGAGTGATGTTTTCACCCAAAATATGCAAAGTGATCATTGGGTTTCCCTGATCGATGCCAGTTGGATTGATCCTTATCTTGAACAAAATGCAGGCTTAGCCGTTTTGGAACAGTCTTTGAGTGAGCGTCAGATCAGCCTTATTCATGGCATTAAACTTTTTAGACAGACTTTTATAGAAGAATAATGATGCAAAGAATCTTACCAATGTTGCCCAAATTTCTTGCGAGTGTATGCATTTTAGGCTGTTCGGCTTTGCTCTGGGCAGAGCCTATTGTGATTGAAGGCGCTGTACCGAATGAAGCAACCAAGCAAGAAATATTAAATAAAGCCTATTTGACTTATGGTCAGGCAAATGTGGTTGATAAAATTCAGGTTCGAGCGGTTACTGCACCCAATGGTTGGGGCAATAGCGTAAGCCAGATGATTAATGATGACTTAAAGAAAGTAAAACAGGGGAAACTCTCTGTACGCGGAACGCAAGTCGATTTAAGTGGAAAGATGTCAAATCAAGATGATATCCAACCCACGACCACCAAGTTTCAGTCTTTGGTCACAGCACCTTTTCGTTTCAATGCACAGCTTTCTGTCAATCAGGCTGAACAGGCCATTATTGATGCGGCTTTACGTAATCGTATTATTGAATTTGAATCTGGAAGCGCGATTTTAGCACCATCTGGGGTACAGATCTTAGATGAAATGGTTATCGCACTGAATCGCGTCGGTGGGAAAAAAGTACGAATTATTGGTCACACAGACAGCTCAGGGAATCCTGAGAAAAACTTAAGTTTAAGCCAAGATCGTGCTAATGCAGTTAAAAACTACCTGATTTCAAAGAATATTGCGGCGGCGAACTTAAGTACTGAAGGGATGGGCTCAAATAAGCCTGTAGCAGACAATGCTACGCCTGAAGGCCGTAAGAAAAACCGTCGTATTGAGTTTGAAGTGCTGTAACTATTTCAACTTAACTACAACGGCTAATGCAACGAATGAACCCAGTGTATCTAGACTGGGTTTTTTTATGCTAATTGACTCAGTCGATTATTTGATAACTGAAAACGACATTTTTTAAAGCAGCAGTGTTATAACTAAATAAGACTATATTTTGAATAGGGCTAAAGCTTTAATTTTTGCATTTTATACCACTAAAGCATTCATATTTTGAGCAATAAAACAGTGGATTCTAAAATCAATTAAGGTTAAAACATAAGAATCAGTTTTGGATATGCGTTTCATATCTACTGCTTTAACCTTGTCGATAAAGAACAATCACTTTTGACATGGTGCAAAGTTTTAAAAAATCTGCAGGACAGTGCGGAAAAACAACAACTCAATATGGATGAATGTGGGAGCAAAGAATGCTTGGTAATATGATGTTTAAACCGCTTTTGATTAGTAGCATGATTGAACATGCGGGTCGCTATCATGCGGATAGTTTAGTCATTTCAAAAAATACAGACTCGACGATTACGAAAACCACTTGGGGTGAAGTCCATAAAAATTCAAAACGATTTGCCAATGTTCTTGCATCACTCGGTTTAAATTTAGGGGATCGTGTTGCGACCATCGCTTGGAATAACCATCGTCACTTAGAGTCTTGGTACGCTATTTCAGGTAGTGGTTATGTATGTCACACCATTAATCCACGTTTATTTCCAGAACAATTAATTTTTATCATCAATGATGCCGCTGACCGCGTGATGTTATTTGATAAAACCTTTTTGCCTTTAATCAAAGCAGTAAAACCACTATTAAAATCTGTTGAACATTTTATTTGTTTAGATTCACCGGATGCAGCAATTGTCGAAGCGGTGCCAGATGTTAAATTTTATGATGAACTTATCACGGGACAATCTGCAGACTATACATGGCCAGAATTAGATGAATTATCGGCTAGTTCTTTATGTTATACCTCGGGTACCACAGGCAATCCAAAAGGCGTGTTGTATAGCCATCGTTCAACAGTCTTACACAGTTATGCGATTTGTATGCCGGATTCATTAAATATCTCAGCGCGAGATATTATGATGCCCGTTGTACCGATGTTCCATGTCAATGCATGGGGTACGCCATACGCTGCGGCAATGGTGGGATGTACTTTAGTGCTGCCAGGCCCAGGTTTAGATGGTGCGAGCCTAACGCAAATGATTGATGACTATAAAGTATCTGTTGCATTGGGCGTTCCAACGATTTGGCAAGGTTTAATTAATGCTGCGCAGCAAGCGGGTAGTCAGCTCCAGAGTTTAGTGCGTAATGTAGTTGGTGGATCTGCTTGCCCACCTGCGATGTTAAAAGTATTTAAAGAACAATTTAACTGTGAAACAATTCATGCTTGGGGAATGACCGAAACCAGTCCATTAGGTTCTTCAAACCAATTTAAAGCCAAACATTTGTTATTATCTGAAGAAGAACAATTACAAGTACGATTATCACAAGGTCGTCCGCCATTTGGAGTTGATTTACGTATTACCGATGAAGAAAACGGTACACACGAAGTTGCACGTGATGGAGAAACGACGGGTAATTTACAGATCCAAGGGCATTGGATTATTGGCAATTACTTTGGCAAAACAGAGTCTGCATTAACCTCAGATGGTTGGTTTGATACCGGGGATATTGCAACCCTGAACGAAGACGGTTTCTTAAAAATTAGTGACCGGTCAAAAGATTTGATCAAATCTGGCGGTGAATGGATTTCTTCTGTTGAGTTAGAAAACTTGGCTATGGGACATCCTAAAATTGCAATGGCAGCAGTGATTGCAGCGACTCATCCGAAATGGGATGAGCGACCTGTTTTGATTGCAATTAAAAAGCCAGATGTCGATTTATCTGATACAGAAATTTTGGATTATTATGCAGATAAAGTCGCTAAATGGCAGGTGCCAGATAAAGTGATTTTCGTGGATGCTATTCCTTTGAGCGGAACAGGTAAAATGCTGAAAAAAGATCTACGTGAGCAATTTGGTGCTGTACTACTTGAAAGCTAACTTACTGTAAGTTACCAACTAAATATTGGTAAAGAGCAAAACGCAAAGGTAACATGCCTTTGCGTATTTTTATAAAAACTTAAATTTTGATAAATACCATATTCTTAATATGAGGTTTTTAAATAAAATTTTTTCAATGAATCCATAACCAAGTTCAATGAATAATCTAGCCGTGTTGGGTCGCATTCAATTCAATAAAAGCGTAAATTGATGAGGCATCCACCGTTAAACCACCTTTCTTATGTTTCCAGTTTGGATCTTATTCACTTTAATGGCTGCTTTTATGCAGTCATGGCGCAATGCATTTCAAAAACAACTCAGTACCACTGTTGATGTGTATGGTGTCACCCTTGCACGGTTTATTTTTGGGCTCCCATTTGCCTGCATTTATTTATTTGTGCTGTACCAACAACAGCCTGTGATTCAGGTGACCACATTTACACCTATGTTTTGGATCTATGTTGTGATTGCAGGACTAAGTCAAATTTTAGCGACGATTTTAATGGTCTTGCTTTTTAAACAAAAGAATTATGCCATCGGTGTCGGTTTAGCGAAAAGTGAAGCCATCTTTGCGGCCATAGTGGGGGTGATTTTCTTAAGTGAACATTTAAGTTTATTTGGTTGGATTGGTGTTTTGGTTGGTGGCATAGCCGTTTTTCTTTTAAGCAAAGGTTCTCAACGACAAAAGTTATCTTTGCCAACTTTATGCATCGGTGTAGGGAGTGGATTAAGTTTTGCCATTACCTCTTTATTGGTTCGTGAAGCCAGTTTAGAGCTAAGTGATTTACCGACTTTGCATCGTGCGGCGTGGGTATTGTTGAGTGTAATTGGCTTTCAATGTGTAATTATGCTGCTGTACCTCAGTCTATTTAGCCGCAAAACGCTCATTGCCATGTGGGATAGAGTCGGTCTGACCTTTCGCGTTAGTGTCTGTAGCTTTCTAGCATCCTTGGGCTGGTTTACTGCTATGAGTATGCAAACGGTTGCGATTGTCAAAACCCTAGGTCAAATCGAAATCTTATTTAGCCTCTTAATCTCTGCCTATTTCTTTAAGGAAAAACTCGCAAGAACCGATCATTGGGGTTTAGCCCTAGTGGTGATTGCTGCGATTATGGTGATTTGGGCTTAATGTGTGCTTTAAACAGACATGAAGGTAAAAAAGTCCGAATTTAAGTCAGATTTTCGAATATTTTTTTAATTAAAAGATGAGAAATATTTGATGTCCACTAGGATATTTATCATGGAATTGTTTATGATTTAAAGTATGACTAAACTTTGAACATGATTGAAAATGCTCAAGTTGTTCAATTTATATGTTTTTTTCAAATTTTAGCGTTAAATTTTTATATTATTTTTTATTTATATTGCCAAAATAAACAATGTATTGATGGGAGGGCTTAAATTTGGAAATACTCATACAAACATTATCCTTCCCAGCGTTGTTAACTATTTTAGCTTCGGCTTTAGGCTGTGGGTTGCTCATCGGTTTGGAGCGTCAACGTAACAACAATTTGGACAGTGAACAGAGCTTTGCCGGTTTACGCTCATTTACCATTTGTGCGCTGTTTGGAGCATTGTGTTTTTTAATCCATTTAGCTGTTGGTGTAATCGGTGCAATTGTCGTCAGTATGTTTAGCTATTATGGATTAAGCCAGCAAAAACAAGATATTGGAACAACCACTGAACTTGCTTTTGTCATGACTTATTTGATCGGTGCCGCTTGTGTTTTTAATATTCCACTTGCTGCGTGTTTGGCTGTGGTGTTGACCCTCATATTATTTGGAAAAAAAGGCTTACATCATTTTGCAGTGCATTGGATCAAAGACTATGAGTTAAGAGATGGGGTCTTTTTACTGGCATTGATCCTAATTGCCTTACCTTTAACGCCGAATCAAGCCTATTGGGGTTCAGTATTAAATCCCTATGTGATTTTAAAATTACTGATATTGATCTTGGTGGTGCAGTCATTAGCGCACATCGCCAAGCGGCTATTATCCTCTGATAAAGCGATTATCTTATCGGCCTTGGCATCAGGTTTTGTGTCGAGCACAGCAACAATCGCAAGCTTAGGGATGGAAGTACGAGCAGGAAAAGCCAGTGCCAAAAGTAATGCAGGGGCAGGACTTTTTTCATGTGTTGCGACATTGGTTCAACTCTTGATCATCGTCCTTGGGGTGAGTTTTGCATGGTTTAAAATATTAGTTATACCAAGTATCGTCGGCATCTTGATATTAGTCCTTGCTGCGCTATATCTGATTTATGGCTCGTCTCAAGTTCAGCATAATAAAGAGACAGAACCCGAAAAACTTTGTGTAGAAGCGAATGAACCAGCGCCGTTAGAAAATACCGATAGTCGAATGTTTAGCTTAAAACAGGCGGCAATCATTGCCATCACGCTCACTTTGATCCAAGCACTTGTGTATGGATTAAATCTCGCTTTAGGTGATAAAGGCTTAATTTTAGGGACATTATTAGCATCACTCTTTGAAGTCCATGCAGCTATGGCAACCGTTGTGATGCAAGGTAATATCGATAATTTGACACTGGTTTATGCTGTGGTGATTGGATTATCAGCCCATGCAATTTCAAAATGTGTGAATGCATTTCTCACAGGTGGATGGAAATATTTTCTATATTTTGCACCAACACAGTTACTTCACATGCTGTGCCTAATCGCGGTTTTGTTATTCAGTTTAAGATAATCAGAGGCAATTAACTGCGCCATATTATTCATGACGCAATTGCATTAATTTTGCTTTTATTTGTGGCCAACTGGTTGAAATCCAACATACCAGCGAACCTAATGTCACCAAAATGGCACCATGCCAAAAACTTAAACTCAGTGGTGTCTGTAATATAAACATTGAAATAACCGAAGAAAAAATCGGACTAAAATACGATAAAGTCACCAATATCGTAATATTGCCTTTTATAATACCTACATTCCACGCTGCATAGCCCAATGCAGTCACGATGGACACGATTAACATATACATACCGGTATGTAAGTCTACGGTAGGCATTTGCGGAATACCGTGAAATATCAACATTTTTAGCCATAGTACAATGGTAATTACGACGAAAAAGAATGAAATAGGGTTATGTCCATGACTGTATTTACGTGTAATCACACAGTAGAGTGACCATAAACTAGCGCCCATAAAAGCAAGAAAATAGCTTAATGGATTGGACTGAATGTTGGTAAAGACTGTAGACCAGTTAAAACTTCCGTTAACAGTTTGGATTAAAATAATGCCGCCCAAACTAATGGCTAAACCAATGATTACGAAAAAGTTAAATTTTAATTCTTTAAATAATATTAACGCGGCAATTGTCAGACTCGGCCATAAATAATTGACCAAACTGATTTCAATCGCTTGTTGAGCTGTTTGAGCCAAAGCAATGGCATACGAAAAACACAACTCATAAATCACAAATAAAAGGGTGGCATATATCAAAAATTGGCGCGGAACCAGTTTAAGGTTTGGAATTTTAAATAAGAGCAATAGAATAATTGCGCTCAAGGTATACATAAAGAGCACAGCAAGATCAGGGCCAATACTGAAACTAATTTTCTTAAGTAAACCAACAATAGAAGACCATTGTAAGATTGCACTGAATCCAATCAGCGTTGCAAGATTTTTGGACATGATTGCTCGAAGATTTCGCAAATAGCGAATGAATTTTTAATTTTTATTATAGTCTTTATTCAGTCGTTTAGTATAAGCGTGAAATTATCAAACTCTATTTAATTAAAAAGATTTAGAGCTCGTCGTACGTCAAGAGCAGCATGGCGATGAACTAGGTTTAGGTTCTGGTTTATTAACACAAGATTTAAAACTTGGTCAATATATTCATACCTGTATTCGTGCGAATCCAAATTTTCACTTAGCAGAAGGCGTTCACTCTGCGATTTTGATTTGCAATGGCTCAGGAATGGCGAGTTTGCTTTCACATCTAAGGCAACGCGTCGCAACGGTGCACAATCAAAACTGGTTTATTTATGGTGAACGTCAACAAGCTTTCGATGCAATTTTTGCTGATGAACTGCATGAATTACAAAACCAAGGTAAAATTGCAGAAATCGATCGGGTATTTTCTCGTGATGGATTTGCTGAAAAGTATGTGCAAGATGTCCTAGTTGTAAAAAAAGCTGAATTGATTGATTGGCTAGAGCAAGGGGCTTGTCTCTATATCTGCGGCAGTTTGAATATGGCTAAAGCGCTAGATGCCACTTTGCAAGAGATACTGGGCATTGAACAACTGCATACACTGTGTAAAGCAGGTCGTTACCGCCGTGATGTGTATTAAATAATTGATGTCTACTGAAGAAGTAAAGTAATGAGATGGATCGTTAGTTTAAAAAGGAATAATAATGGATAAATTTGTAATTAGAGTTTATCACGATTATAAAAGGCTAATTATAGCTATTTTTTTTATTATTGAGTTTTTTATTTTTTTAATAAAGTATTACTTTTTTGGGATAGGTTTCTGGAGTTTTATTGGTGCAGTAGTTTTTTTTATTATCTTTGTTGATCTAATTTATAATGGGAGTTATTTGTTGATCGGGAAGATAAAAAAAGAAAGTGAAGTTTATGAATATTATATTAGGTTTATCTATATTTTTGTAATTTATTTATTTTCAATATATTGCATTGTTGAGTGAAGAGTAAAATTTAAAAATTATGAGTAAATATTTTTTTTAATATTTTGTAAAGTTTTGCTCGTTTATGGCTCTATTGCATAAAGATTCTTAAGGCAGACCACCATAAGTCACTAAAAATTAAGTAACTTACTTGGATATGAGGTGGGCCTAATCAAAATCTTTTGTCTTTTCCAAAGCATGGATTAATCAATTGCTAGCCAATCTTATTGTTTGAATCTTTTATTTGGAACTGAGTGAAAATGACTTATGAGTATAAATTAATTTTCAGAGTTAGGTGTTTTGATTTTACAAAGACATTTCATCATGACGCTTTAAATTTATCAATAATTAAGTATAGTTATACCATTAAAAAATTACTAGATTAAACAAACAATGAGAATGCATATTTTTTTAAATTCCTTACTTACGATGTATTAAGCCTCTTTCATAAATCAAAAAACGAACAGTCTCTTGCTGATTATTTGTACCGAAGAATTTTAAATATTCATGCATAATCTGCGGATGAAATAC
>NZ_JBLIYY010000014.1:0-93391 GCF_057480965.1 Acinetobacter sp. P37
TAATCGAGGAAAAAGACTGGGCTTAAGATTCAATTTAATTGCGGGAATCTATAATTTAGAGCTGAGCAAAAAATGAATTATGAAAGAAGTCTATTATAATGCCATTAATAGATATAAAAAAGGGTTCAAATAATTTTTTGAATATAAAAGAGTGGGATATATTAGAGAATGTAGAGAATTTAAAAGACTCTTCCAAATTAGTTGCGTGGGAGAAAGATTTTGTTAATAAATTTTCTAAAATTAAATATTCGCATCCACATTATGCAAATAATCCTATATATCTACAAGCATATCAAAGGGATGAGGAAGGGAAAGTAATATTTGATAAAGATGATAATCCCATTCCAATTGAAGGAACAGAGGAGTTGTATGACATAATTAAAGAAGATCGACTAATTGTTTTGAATGATCCAATCGGAATGATTGAGGATCTGTTAAATATAATTGAATATAAGAAAAATTTATTTACTTCAGATCTAGATAAAAAAGTTTCAAGCTATGACGAATATTTTAACCTTGAAAGCTAATGTACAGGGAAAAATATTTACTGAGGAACTAAGTGATATAAAAACTCAGTATGACAGAAAAGTAATTTCTGAGGAAATGGGTAGACTTTCGTCTCTTGAGCAAGAAGGTTATGAAGTTAATAGACAAATTACGATTCAATATGAAAATAGATACTATGATTATACGTTAAAAGAAATCGAAAATCTTAATAAAAATGTCAAGAAAGAATTTGAAGATGCTTGGTACAAGAATGGTTTTTTTAGTAAATCATTTTCTAGTTATTATAAAGAAGAGGAAATGATTCAGTGGCTTGAATTATTAAATATGCAAAATGAAAATTATGTTAATAATAATTTATTGCCATTAATTGAGAAATATTTAAGTTTTTTAAAGTCCGATATTTTATTTAAATATATGGAATACAGTTTTGATCATGAAACTAAATTTTCTGCGACTAATTTTTTAGAAATTTGTTCTCGAATAATAGGTGAGTCTGATACTTTTAAAATTGTTTCAGAGTATTATTCTAAATTGCTAGATGAAAGTGATTTCAGTAATGGAAAAAACTATCTATTTCGTCTAATGACCTATGATTCTAAGAATATTCAATCAAAGGTTATAGCGGCTTCAGGGACATTAAATACTTATCAAATGACAGGTGTGGCATTTGCGACATCTCAATTGATTGATGAATCTGGTTTGAAAATATTAAATGGTGCTAATACTCAACTTAATCATTTGTCAGAAAGATTAAATAGCCTAAATAATTTACTAAGTGAGCAAATTGGAGGGTGTGCATCAAGAGTAATTAATGGGCAGGCAAAAAGAACATTTAATAAAACAGTTGCAATGAAATCACTTGAAACATTCTCAGATAAGTTGCTCATAGGTAGTGAGTATGAAGGTACGCTCAAACAAGTAACACAGAAAATTATCAAAGATTTTAATATTGATTATTCTGATTTAGTCTCTAAAAATAATCAAAGTAAAAGAAATGCTAAGAAAGCATTAAATTTGTCATATATAGCGAATATACAAAACTTGATTCAGGGTATTTTTATTTCAAATACAGATTTTTATAAATATGGAGAAAAAAATGTTAGAATAAAAGTGGTATTATTTAAAGATCGATCAGGGAGTTTAATCACAGGTGATGATGTGGTTCGAAATACTCAAGGAGAAATTATAAAAGCGCAAGATGATATTAATAAGGGAGAAGCTACTAAAAAGGCAGTTTATGCAAGAACGGGTACAGGTTTTGGTTTTGGTGTATTTGCTTTTAATTTACAATTTGTAACCCTTCTTGGAGCAATAGAAAAAACAACAGGAAGTGCACAAACACAATTTGAATTAGCTGCTGCATTAAGTGCTACTGTAGGTAACATTGCAGATGTGTTTAGTCGTAAATTAGATGCAAAAATAAAACTTATAGGTAGTGATGCGAGATCAAAAAGACTGCTTGAAGTACAACAGCGTATCATGAGATACGGTCTTTATGGAGCAGCATTAATTCTAAGTGGGATTGAAGTTTATAAAGGGATCAATGCAAGCAAACATAATAATTATGTGTTAGCTTTTAGTTATTTGGGTAATGCTAGTATGATTTTTTGGAGTACAAGCTTATTTGTTCGTGGAGCAAACTATTTGCGGTTAGGTTTAACTGGGGGATGGTGGGGGTTAATTACTTTACCGATTTTATATGGTATTTCACAATGGATTGAGTTTCAAAAAAATAATGTGATGAAAGAGTACATTGCAAAATCATTGTGGGGAGTTGAAAGTGCAGGTTGGTCGTTAGGTGGTGATGAGCAAGCCTTTAAAAACTCAGTAGGTAGTTAAAATGCTAAAAAATGATTATCAATGTGCTTTAAATACTATAGGTAAACCTTTTGAAATTAATGTGCGAAATAAGAATTTTCAAACGAGAATAAGAGAATTTAAATTAGAGAATTCGGAAAATATTCAACCTTTTGCTCATCGTAATATCATACGTATAAATTCAACTTATCTTGAATTGCTTGATAGTTGGGATGATATTCGAGGTATGCCAACGGCATTATTTTTACCTGCATTTTTTGTACTTTTATTTGGTTTTGTAGGTACTCTTTATACTTTGTTTTTAACAATAATAGATAAAGAATATGCAATAGCAATAGCATTTTGTCTTTTATCTATTTTTTTTTCTTATTTAATTTATAATTTTTATACGATGGGTGGTAAAACCGATTTATTTGGAAAAACATATTATCCTATCCGCTTGAATAGAAAAAATCGAAAAGTTTATGCTTTTTCTCCTTATAGGGGAAAAATTATTGAGCTCGATTGGGATGCTTTAAGATTTTCAGAAATGGGGTTCCATACAGGCTTTGAAAGGGAAATTCGAGCAAGTGTTGTCGATGAAAAGGGTATAGTTCAAGAAGAAATTATTTTATTTCGATATAGATCTTATATTAATGATATCGCTGAGAATAAGTTGGCATTTTTAAAAATCTATATGGATACAGATGACTTAAAGACTGTAGATCATGAGATTTCAGAATACTTCGATATTTATAATAGAAAGGAAACAGCAAAAGAAACATTAGAACGTTTATATTTGGCTTTTAACCATGAGGAATGGGAGACGAATCAGCGTAATAATAAGAAGGATTTAGTAGTGTTGTTTTACGAAATGCTATTCGCTTTCCCGTTATTCTTTCTAAGACGGTTGGGTTTAATCTTTTCAAAAGTTCCTATTTGGCCTGAATATATAGAACAAGAGTGTGCTGTTGCTGAAAATGACCCTTATGATTCGATGAAAAATAAACGTAAACTGCCACCAATACAATTTACCTTAGTTGAAATTATACTTCTAAGTGTGGGATGTATTGTGATGATGAGTTTGGCGGGATTATTTTTTTATGCTGTGGCTTATTGGGGTTTGCATAGATAATATTTTGAAAAGTATAATTAGTTTAAATAAATATTGAAATAAAAAGCCCTTCAGGGCTTTTTATCTATAACTTAAGGTAATTGCTTAATCGGACTACCACCCAACGCCTGCATCAAAGTTACATAAGCATTGTATTGACTCTGCTTAGTTTGAACCAAAGACAGTCGTGCATTACGCGTGGTCTCCTGTGCATCAAGCAAGTTTTTTAAGGCAATCGCACCATGACGATAACGCACTTCAGTCAAACGCTCGGTCTTTTCTGCAAGCTGTAAATTACGTTCTTGTAATGCAACTTGTTGGCTTAACTCAGTACGATTGGATAGTGCATTTTCCACATCGGCAAAAGCCTGATACAAGGTCTGACGATATTGAATAATGGCTTTTTCATAGTCTAAGTCACTAATCGCCAAATCCTTTTTCATATCGTTATATTGCAAGAAAGGTAAACTTAAACTTGCACCCAATGCCAAAGCAGGATTTTGCAATAAATTACTCAAAGAGGTACTACTCGAGCCTAAACTGCCAGTCAAACTAATCGAAGGGTAGTAACTCGCTTTCGTTGCATCTTTATTTGCCAAAGCTTTACGCAATCTTAATTCGCTCGCTTGTAAATCTGGACGGCGAGACAACAACTCGGCAGGTAAACCTGCTGCAATCGTCGGTAATGCAATTCGAGGTAAACGCTGCGGCTCTGAAATATTCAGTTGTTGCACAGGTTGATGCAATAACACAGCCAATGCAGTCCGAGTTTCTACTTTTTGTTGGGCAATTTGGCTTAAGGTCGCTTTTTGACTTTGCACCGATTGCTCGGCTTGCGTTAGATCTAAACCTGACACAGCACCGGCTTTATATTGCACCTTGACCAAGTCATAGGTTTTTTGCGTACTGGCCAAATTTTGCTGCGCAATACTGTAGCGCTCATTTAAATAGCCAAGTTGCCAATATAGGTTTGCTGTTGTTGCAATCAAACTTTGGGCAGTGGCTTGCAGGTCTTGTTCAGTTGCTAAAGCTTCCCATTTTGCGGCCTCAGTCTGGCTAGCCAAACGACCAAATAAATCTACTTCATAACTGACGCCACCACTGAGTGATACACCTTTTGATGAGTCATCACCTGAGTTAAGGTTAAAGTTATGCCCAGTTGAAACACTTGAACTCACGCGTGGCCCTTGCTGATTCTCAGCCAAACCAGCTTTTAGTCGAGCTTGCTGTAAATTAATACCTGCAACAGCAAGGTCTGTATTGGCAGCTAAAACTTGATTCACCAACTGGTTCAATTCAGCATCATTAAACAATGTCCACCATTGGTCAGCATAAGTATCTGCATGAACTTGCTGACTCATGGCTTTCGCATTTTGAAATTGCGTCGGGATTTGTGTTGCAGGGGCTTCATACGGCGTCTTAACCACAGCGGCACAGCCGACTAAGCTACTTCCGAGAATGAAGGCACTTGCAAGTTTAGTTAAGGTCATTTGCATCATTATTTCCTTATTCGCGAGAAAGCGCATCGACAGGGTTCAGCTGTGCGGCATTACGTGCAGGAATAAAGCCAAACACAATACCAATCATACTAGAGCAGACAAAAGCAGCAACGATAGACGTCGTTGAATAGGCCATTTGGAATGTTCCACCGGCAAAATGACTAATCAATTGTCCAATACCTAAAGATAATAAAACCCCAAGCACACCGCCTAAGATACACACCAACACCGCCTCAATCAGGAACTGCTGTAAAATATCACTTTGACGGGCACCCACGGCCATACGTACACCAATTTCTTGAGTACGCTCAGTCACAGAAACCAACATAATGTTCATGACCCCAATACCACCGACGATCAATGAAATCACCGCAATCGCAGACACCAATAAGGTCATTGTTGCAGTGGTTTGTTGAATGGTTTCACGGATACTATCGGAGTTTTGTGTAAAGACATCTTGCGCGCCATGACGTTGCACTAACAAGTTTAATATGGCGTTTTCAGCAGCGGCACTTGGGTATTCATCTTTTACGCGGACAATGATGCTACGTACGTTCGACTGCCCCAGCATACGACTCATAACCGTTGAATACGGCAAATACACATTCAGGCTATCTGAGTTGCCCATCATGCTTTTTTGTTCTTCGATCACGCCAATGATACGGCTCGGCACACTGCCTAATAAAATCACTTGACCCACAGGGTTGGTGCCATCTGCAAAGAAGGTATTTTTAGTATTACTATCAATCACCACATCTTGCGCTTGCTCAGTCACGCTTTCTTTATCAAAAGGCTGACCCGAAGCGAAGTTCATTCCTTTGACATAGAAGAAATCTTCACTCACGCCATTTACTGTGGTTGACGCTTCTGTGTCTTTAAAACGTGCTGTGACAGATGAGTTGACTGATGGACTGACACCGTCAACATAAGGTTGTTCCGCAAGGGCCGTCGCATCGGCTGGAACCAATGTTTTTACTTGCGATGATCTTGAGTTATCACCAAATCCACGACCTTGATACACCGTGATGGTATTGGTACCTAAACTACTGATATTTTCTAAAATCTGCTTTTGCGAACCATTCCCAAGAGCCACAACAGAAACCACAGAGGCAATACCAATAATGATCCCGAGCATGGTTAAAAATGTTCGCATACGGTGAGCATTCATGGCTAAAATCGCCATACGGAAGGCTTCACCTAAACGGTCAACGGCAGAGCGCCAGCTTGAGGTTTTTTTCTGTGTGTTTGGAACGAGTTGTTGTTTTTCTAAAGGTTCATCATCTGTTTCAGGTACATTGGGCTGATCTGAAATGATGTTACCATCTGAAATTTCAATAATTCTAGTCGCATTTTTTGCAACATTATGGTCGTGCGTGACCAAAATAATGGTATGACCTTTGGCATTGAGTTCGCGCAAAATCCGCATTACTTCAATACCACTATTCTTATCCAATGCACCGGTCGGTTCATCGGCAAGAATAACATCGCCACCATTCATGAGGGCACGCGCAATCGATACACGTTGTTGCTGACCACCCGAGAGTTGGCTCGGACGGTTTTGGGTTTTTTCACCCAGTCCAAGATCGGTTAGTAGTTGCTTGGCACGTGCATTGCGTTCGGTTGCATCTGCACCGGCATAGATTGCAGGAACTTCGACGTTACCAGCAGCATTCAAATCACCGAGTAAGTGATAGCGCTGGAAAATAAAGCCAAAATATTCACGGCGTAACTGTGCCAGTTCATCTGGTTCAAGTTCACGGGTTTCACGCCCCTTGACCTTGTAACTGCCATTGGTTGGCTTATCAAGGCACCCCAAAATGTTCATGAGGGTAGATTTACCAGAACCGGACTGACCTACAATTGCTACCAGTTCACCTGGGTAAATCTCAAGATTAACCCCTTTTAGAATTTGGACTGTGCTTTCACCGGCAGGGAATTCACGCGTCAGATTCTTGACCTCGAGTAGAGGTGTTTGATGTTGACTCATGATTACATTCTCATTGGGCCGCCAGCACCACCGCGGTTGCTGCGTTTCGCTGAATCATTTGAAGTATCAGAACCGTCGGCAATCACGACTTTGTCACCTTGTTTTAAGCCACGGATCACTTGTGCGGTCACACGGTTATTTAAACCGAGTAATACCTGTTGTGGTTGAGCTGAACCATCGGCTTGTAGTACACGAACCATCGCAACGCTGGCTTTACCTTGTTTGACCAATGCTTTTTCAGCTTCAGTCAGTTCTAAACGTTTAGGACGGTTTGGATTGTCTTTGTTCGATCTAGCTTCTGCGTTGGCATTTTTATCAGCAGATTGACCATTTGCAGATGCATTATTACGGCTACGTTGTGGACGGTTCGAGGTTTGAACGGCTGCGGCAGGTACAGTCAAGACATTCTTGGCTTCATCTAAAATGATATACACCTGAGCAGTCATATCGATACGCAATTTACCGTCTTCATTTGGGACATCAAATAACGCGTTGTAGTAAACCGCAGTACTTGAAGACGAAGAGGTGTTGTTGTTACTTTCGGTGTTAATTGAGTTTGGCGCAGGCTCAACTTGGCGCAGGGTAGCATAGTGTTTTGTTTCACTGTCGCCCAAGGTTGTAAAATAAACGTTTTGACCTTCTTGGACTTTCATCACATCGGCTTCAGAAATTTCAGCTTTAATGGTCATGGTGTCGAGTTTTGCCAATTTCACAATGGTTGGCGCACTTTGGTTGGCATTTACGGTTTGGCCTTCTTCAGTCACAATCGCCACGATGGTTCCATCCATAGGTGCAACAATTTGTGTATAGCCTAAGTCTTCTTTTGCAGTCGCTAAAGTTAAACGTGATTGTTCGATTTGTGCATTAATGGCTGCAATATCAGCTTGCGCAGTTTTATAACTTGCTAGCGCAGATTCAAGTTCTGCACGACTAGTCGCGTCTTGAGCGTACATTGCTTGTTGACGATTATATTCAGCTTGGACTTTTGCAAGATTTGCTTGTTTAACTGCCAATTGCGCTTGTTGGTTTTTGATGCTGGCTTCTGCAGTTTTTAAATCATTTTCCTGACGTACCGAGTCAATACGGGCAATCAGCTGACCTTGTTTCACTTCATCACCGAGTTGCACATACATCTTTTTCACCTGACCAGAAACCTGTGCACCAACACTCACCATTTTGGTTGCTTCAAGTACACCTGTTGCAAGTACAGAGTTTTCAATGTCACCACGACTCACTTCAGCAGTAATATATTGCGGCTGAGTTTCTTTAGGTTTTAGGAAATGCCATGCAGTGACAGCGATTGCCAAAGCAACGATGATGGCTACGATCAATTTTGCTGGTTTTATTTTTGGCATGATTGGCAGTTAAAAGTTTATAAAGATGATTGAATTATAAGATTTAAATACGGATAAATTGTGAACTTTTTGAACAAACAGTAATGATAATTATTCTTTCATACTGGAATGCAAGTTATTACAGCCTTTTATTAGACTAGAAGAGTCTGCGCCCACACAAGCTGGCAATAGCTTGTTGTACCAAGTGCTCAGGATTTTCATGACCTAAACCTTTTATTGACGCGTCTAAACGAAGTAATAGGGCAGGCCAAGTCAAAAAATCGTTCGCATTTAAACGGCGTAACGCTTGTTGATACAGCCCGACTTTGGTTTTCCAAATACCGATTTGCAAGGCATTTTGTGGCTGCTCAAACAGTTGCATCAGCAAACGCATTTCCTTACTGATACTCCATAAAATCAGCGACATCGGCTCGCCTGAAGCGATTAAGTATTGAAAGATTTTTATCGACTGTGCCAAATTGCCTTGCAGCATGGCATCATTTAAATCGTAAGTGGTATAGCGTGACTGATCTTGTAAGCAAGAGTACAGATGATCAATCTGAATCATTTCAGCTTCAGGAAAAGTATCTGCGACACGCATTAAACTATTTTTTGCAGCCAGTAAGTTGTGCTCATGATGCTGTTCTAGCCATTGCCAAGCATCATTGGCGAGTTTAATGCCGAGCTTTTGTGCTTCAACGGCCAAAATTTGCTGACGATCTTTAGGGTAGTTTGCAGTCAGTGCAACATTGACTCCATTGGCATCAATGGTTTGGAAGAAACTGGTCTTTAAACTCGCACTGTCTTGCTTCGGCATGACCACGAGCAGCAAGTTACTTTCATTTTGCTGCAAATAGCTTTTTAACAATTTTAGTCCATTGGCATCGGGTTTAATGCTGCCATGTGCCTCAATTGCCAGTTGACTGGAAAATAATGACAAGCTATTTAAAGCATTAAAGACATGTTTCCAATCAGCAGCAGAGCTAATGTCATACCGTTGACGCTCGACTTCTCGAGTGTTCCAACTCTTACGAAATGCATCCAGGAGATTTTGTTCAAGTAAAGGCTCTTGACCATGCAGCACCCAGGCACCTTGCGCTTCATCTACACGTTTTAATGCCTGAAGATAGTCAAGTTTCATAAATCAAAATTACTCAGCTTTGGTTGGTGCAGTTAGTGGGTTCGCTTTTGGTAAACGGTTTGATGAAATTTGGCGCACGATCTGTTGTGCAATGTCATCAATAATCACTTGTTTTAAATATTTTTCTTCTTGGTCATCGGTGTTCACGGTTGCTACGTCGTATTGGTAGCTACGTGTTGCCATCAATGTGCGGGGTTCAGTCACAGGGTTGCCTTGGGCATCTTCAATTTGGAACGTCACATTCAAGCGCAGTAAAGTTTCAACCAATTTACCATTGAGTTCTAAACGTCGCGGAGTGTAATCCAACACATGTAAGACATATGCATTTTGATTATTACTCAATTGCACGCCTGCAGAACCTAAATAAATCGCTAACTTTTCATGTAAGTCATCTGTATCTTCAGGAAGTGCCAATCGCATATTGGAATAGGCTACAGGTACAGCAGCAGGGTTGGTGCCTTTTAAATGAAAACCACAACCGACCATGCCTGCGCTCAGGCCCATAGTTAATACAATTGCAGCAACACGTTGAACCAAGTGCATAAAGTGTCCTCTGTTTCCCGAAGGGATAATGTTGAAATCCTGTGTGGATTGTAAAGTCAAAGCCCGTTGACTCGCAACGGGCTTTGTTTGGGAATTGTGAAATCCTTTTGTTCCCTCTCCTCATAGGAGAGGGTTAGGGGGAGGTTAATTACCCTCATCCCAACCTTCTCCCAAAGGGAGAAGGAAATATAAGGAATTTAAACCACCAAGTTCACTAATTTATTCGGCACCACAATTTCTTTCTTGGTTGGACCAGTCAAGAATTGTTGAACTTCAGGTAATGCTTTTGCTTGGGCCAAAATGTCATCTTTAGAGGCATCGACAGACACTTCTAATTTGCCACGAAGTTTACCGTTCACTTGCACTACAATCGTTTGTGTATTGCGAGTCAGCGCAGATTCATCTACAGCAGGGAAGCGTGCTGATGTTAATTCGATACCAAACTCAGCCAATAAGGTTTGGCTTAAATGTGGTGCAAACGGAGCCAGTAAAGTTAGAAGGGTAATGATTGATTCACGTGCAACGGCAACGTCGTTGTCATCTTTCGCTTCAAACTTATTGTTTGCATTCAAAAGTTCCATCATCGCAGCAATTGCGGTGTTGAAGGCATGACGACGCGCAATGTCATCACCCACTTTTTGAATGGTTTCGTGTGTTTTACGACGTAAGTCTTGTGCAGCGGTAGAAAGTGTCGCTTTGTCGATGTTTACAGCAGAGTTGCCTTGTTCAAGGAAACCTGTTGCTAGGCGCCATACACGTTTTAAGAAACGGTTTGCACCTTCAACACCAGCGTCAGACCATTCTAGTGATTGATCTGGTGGTGCAGCGAACATCATGAATACACGTGCAGTATCTGCACCGTATTGGTCAATAATCGCTTGCGGGTCGATACCGTTATTTTTCGATTTCGACATTTTTTCTTGACCGCCAACCACGACGTCTTGACCATCACCTTGATATTTCGCAGAAATGATACGGCCTTTTTCATCACGTTCTAAATCGATGTCAGCAGGGTTAAACCAAGTTTTCTTACCTGACTCAGATTCACGGTAGTAAGTATCCGCAAGAACCATACCTTGAGTAAGCAAGTTGGTGAATGGCTCGTTCCCTTGTACCACACCTTCATCACGCATCAATTTGTGGAAGAAGCGTGCATAAAGTAAATGAAGAATTGCGTGTTCAACACCACCGATGTATTGGTTCACAGGTAACCAAGTTTGACCCGCTTCAGGTTTCACCATACCGTCAGTGAAATCTGGAGATGCATAGCGTGCATAGTACCAAGATGATTCTACAAAGGTATCCAAAGTATCTGTTTCACGACGAGCATCGCCACCACAGCATGGGCAAGTTGTTTCGTAGAATTCAGGCATTTTGTTGAGTGGATTGCCTGAACCATCCGGCACCACGTCCGTTGGCAATACAACTGGAAGTTGTTCTTCAGGTACTGGAACCTGACCACATTTTTCACAGTTGATCATTGGAATTGGACAACCCCAATAACGCTGACGAGAAACACCCCAGTCACGTAAACGGAATTGAACTTTCGAGTTGGCAAGTCCAGTAGGTTCTAATTTTGCAAGGAATGCATCGTACGCGCCTTGTAAGTCTAAGCCGTCAAATTCGCCTGAATTCACCAGTTTGCCGTCTTTAGAGCCATACCATTCTTGCCAAATTGTTGCGTCAAAGTCTGCATCGTCTGCACCTTTGGCATCAATCACTTGCTTGATGGTTAAGCCATATTTATTCGCAAATTCGAAGTCACGTTCATCGTGTGATGGAACCGCCATCACCGCACCTGAACCGTAAGACATCAAGACGTAGTTTGCGATCCAAACAGGAACTTCTTCACCTGTAACTGGGTGCTTCACAGAAAGACCAGTTGCCATGCCTTTCTTTTCAGCAGTCGCAAGATCAGCTTCTGCAACAGAACCCATACGGCATTCTTCGATAAATGCAGCAAGCTCAGGATTGCTTTCCGCAGCTTTAAGTGCCATCGGATGTTCTGCTGCAACCGCAACATAAGTCACACCCATGAGTGTGTCAGCACGAGTGGTAAATACAGTTAAACCATCTGCGTAAATATCTGGATTCGCTGAAGGGAAGGTAATTTCCATACCCTGTGAGCGACCAATCCAGTTACGTTGCATGGTTAAAACTTGCTGTGGCCAGCCGTCTTTTAATGTTTCTAAATCGTCAAGTAATTCTTGCGCATAGTCAGTGATGCGGAAGTAGTACATTGGAATATCACGTTTTTCGACCAATGCACCAGAACGCCAGCCACGACCATTTTCAACTTGTTCATTCGCCAAAACAGTTTGGTCTACAGGATCCCAATTCACTGTAGAAAGCTTACGGTAAATTAAGCCTTTTTTATAAAGCTGAACGAATAACCATTGTTCCCATCGGTAGTATTCCGGTGTGCAAGTCGCGAATTCACGATCCCAATCTACAGAAAGACCTAACTTTTTAAGCTGATTACGCATGTAATCAATGTTTTCAAAAGTCCATTTTGCAGGAGCGACTTGATGGGCAATCGCCGCGTTTTCAGCAGGCAAACCGAAAGCATCCCAACCCATGGGTTGTAGCACAGTTTCACCTTGTAAACGGTGGAAACGGCTGATCACATCACCAATGGTGTAGTTACGCACATGACCCATATGCAGTTTGCCACTTGGATAAGGGAACATAGAGAGGATATAACGACGTGGTCCTTCTACTTGGTCGGCAACTTTAAAGGCTTTGCGATTTTCCCAGTCTTGTTGGACTGTAGGTTCAATCGCACTGGCTTGATATTCAGGGTCAATGTGAGTAGTAGTCATAAACGTAAATAGAAATAACGGTTAAAAAGTTTGTGCTACAGCATAGCGCAAAATACGCCTAGAGTGAATTTTGCGATGCTGTGTAGATGTAAATAATTTAAGTCAAAATTGAAGGCTTTGGCGTAAATTATTGTGGTGCGGAGGCTACGGCTTGACCTTGGCGGAGCGCTGCATTGGCTTCGCGTTGTTGTTCCGCCAGTTGCTCATTTTGTTCATTCGACTGTTCGGCTTCACGTGAAACCTCTTGTTGATTTTTGGCTGGAGCAGATTGCGTAGTCGTTGTTGCACCATAGGTATTCACTTTACCTTTACGCTGCGCATTTTTTGGCGGTGGCGTGGTGGTGTAATGCGTTGAACCTTTTGCATCCACCCACTTGTAATATTCTTTCGCTGAAAGGTCCAAACTGGTCAGGCAAAATGCCATGCTAGATAAAATACAGGCAGTGCGAGCAATCGTCGTCTTCATCATAAATTCAGTCCCATAGTTAGAGTGATCATGCAAAATTATGCTGAAAATTTTGCGCTTTTTTGACAGTAGAATCTATGCATTTTTTAGCACAAAGGATAAAAGGGACATCGCGTGGGATGAATAACTTTGTGAATGATGAATTGGGGGATTTATAAGCAATAAAAATATTGGATTCTTATCATTTAACCTATGCAGCAACTTCAATGTAAGGCAATTGAATTAAAAACATACATCCATTCATTTAATTTATTTATTGGATTTATAAAAGTATTTTATTAAATACATGCTAACTGGTTATAAATAAACAAACTACAAAGAATACGAAGAAAGAGAGGGTGCTTAAAAAACAAACGGTCTGTAAGTAATCAGAAAAAAGCCGATTTTTAAACTTGACTTTAATGGTTGAAACTACAAAAATGCTGTCTTTAGTTTTATATGCCTTAGATCGATCACCCTTCGAATGAGTGCATTTTAGCAATGGACTTCTTCTCTAGCCGAGACGTTGAACAAAGCCAACAAAATATGTTTATCCCAACATGTTTTAGACCCCATATTGCTCAAACAGCAAGCAGGTCAGATTTTTTTCTTATTGCTATGAAAACTATGAAATTTGTGTGCTATAACAGAGCACACAGTTAATGAATTAACCACGACAAATGCCCTCCATTTGTGCGTGAAAAAAGATTAGGGTGAATCACGTTGGAACTTTTATCTGGTGGTGAAATGCTTGTTCGCGCTTTAGCGGACGAAGGCGTTGAACATGTTTTTGGATACCCAGGCGGCGCAGTACTGCATATTTATGATGCGCTATTTCAACAAGAAAAAATCAATCATTACCTAGTGCGCCACGAGCAAGCTGCTGGTCATATGGCTGATGCTTACTCACGTGTCACAGGTAAAACAGGTGTCGTATTGGTGACATCTGGTCCTGGTGCAACAAATACCGTAACTCCAATTGCAACTGCCTATATGGACTCAATCCCAATGGTGATTTTGTCAGGTCAGGTTGCAAGCCATCTTATCGGTGAGGATGCGTTCCAAGAAACGGATATGGTCGGTATTTCGCGCCCAATCGTAAAACACAGCTTCCAAGTACGTCATGCAAGCGAAATCCCTTCGATTATTAAGAAGGCATTTTATATCGCTTCAAGTGGTCGTCCGGGTCCTGTTGTCGTTGATATTCCAAAAGATGCAACGAATCCTGCAGAGAAATTTGCTTACGAATATCCTGAAAAAGTGAAAATGCGTTCGTATCAACCGCCGCATCGTGGTCACTCAGGTCAAATTCGTAAAGCAATTGATGAATTGATTCATGCTAAACGCCCAATTATTTATTCAGGCGGTGGTGTGGTTCAAGGCAACGCTTCTGCACAGTTGACAGAACTTGCACATTTATTGGGTTATCCAGTAACCAGTACTTTAATGGGTCTTGGTGCGTATCCGGGCAATGATGAACAATTCATTGGTATGTTGGGTATGCATGGTACTTATGAAGCCAATATGACCATGCACAATGCAGATGTGATTCTGTGTGTAGGTGCGCGCTTCGATGACCGTGTAACCAATAACCCAGCGAAATTCTGTCCAAATGCGAAAGTCATTCATATTGATATTGACCCAGCAACGATTTCAAAAACAATTATGGCGCACATCCCAATTGTGGGTGCAGTAGAGCCTGTATTGACTGAAATGTTGGCGCAATTAAAACAATTGAATGTGTCTAAACCAAATCCTGAAGATATCGGGGCTTGGTGGAAACAAATCAATGAATGGCGCCAAGTTCATGGTTTGAACTATGACAAACCAACTGATGGTTCGATGAAGCCACAGCAAGTTGTTGAAGCGTTGGATAAAATTACCAATAGTCAAGCCATCATTACTTCAGACGTTGGTCAACACCAAATGTTTGGTGCGCTTTACTACAAATACACACGTCCACGTCAATGGATCAACTCAGGTGGTCTAGGAACCATGGGTGTAGGTTTGCCATATGCTATGGCAGCTAAACTTGCCTTCCCAGATCAACAAGTAGTGTGTATTACTGGCGAAGCATCGATTCAGATGTGTATCCAAGAACTATCTACATGTAAGCAATATGGCTTGAATGTAAAAATTCTATGCTTGAATAACCGTGCATTAGGTATGGTTAAGCAATGGCAAGACATGAACTACGAAGGTCGTCACTCAAGCTCGTATGTTGAGTCACTTCCTGACTTCCCTAAATTAATGGAAGCGTATGGTCATGTGGGTATTCAAATTGACCATGCAGATGAACTCGAGTCGAAGCTTGCTGAAGCGATGGCGATCAATGACAAGTGCGTGTTTATTAACGTGATGGTTGACCGTTCAGAGCATGTATATCCAATGTTGGTTGCTGGCCAGTCAATGAAAGATATGTGGTTAGGCAAAGGAGAGCGCACACAATGAGACATATTATCTCTGTACTTGTAGAAAACGAAGCAGGTGCGCTTTCACGTTTGGTAGGTTTATTCTCTCAGCGTGGTTATAACATTGAGACATTAAACGTAGCGCCAACAGAAGATCCGACGCTTTCGCGTTTGACTTTAACCACGTATGGCGATGAGCATAAAATTGAACAAATCACCAAACAACTCAACAAGCTTGTCGAAGTTGTTAAAGTTGTTGATTTGTCTGAAGGTGCTCATATTGAACGTGAATTGATGTTAATTAAAGTCAAAGCACTTGGTTCAGCGCGCGCAGAAATTAAACGTACTGCGGATATTTTCCGTGGACAAATTGTAGACGTAACACCAACGACATATACCATTCAAATCGCAGGTACAACTGAAAAGATAGATGGTTTTATTGATGCCTTAGCTGAAAATACAATTCTAGAAGTTGTACGTTCAGGTGTTTCAGGTATCGCACGTGGCGAAAAAGTTTTAACTATCTAATTTTATATTTTCACCTCACTCCTATGGGTGAGGTACTTGAAACGTGAATAATCAAACAGAATCACGTTATCAAGTTAAAGGAAACAAAAGCATTTTAGCGGAGACAGCAATGCAAATTTTTTACGATAAAGACACAGACTTATCTATCATCCAAGGCAAAAAAGTAGCAATCATTGGTTATGGTTCACAAGGCCATGCTCATGCGCTTAACCTTAAGGATTCAGGCGTTGATGTAACTGTTGGTCTACGTGCTGGTTCTACTTCTTGGAAAAAAGCTGAAAATGCTGGTCTTAAAGTTTCAGAAGTTCCTGCTGCTGTAGCTCAAGCTGACTTAGTTATGATTTTGACTCCAGATGAGTTCCAATCACAACTATACCGTGACGTAATTGAGCCAAACATCAAGCAAGGTGCAACGCTAGCATTTGCTCATGGTTTCTCTGTTCTTTATAACCAAGTTGTTCCACGTGCTGACCTTGACGTAATCATGGTTGCTCCAAAAGCGCCAGGTCATACTGTACGTTCAGAATTCCAACGTGGTTCAGGTGTACCTGATCTTATCGCTGTTCACCAAGATGCTTCTGGTAATGCACGTAACGTTGCGCTTTCTTACGCTTCAGGTGTTGGTGGCGGCCGTACTGGTATTATCGAAACTTCATTCCGTGAAGAAACTGAAACTGACCTTTTTGGTGAGCAAGCAGTTCTTTGTGGTGGTGCTGTTGAATTGGTTAAAATGGGCTTCGAAACTCTTGTTGAAGCTGGTTATGCACCAGAAATGGCTTACTTCGAATGTCTACACGAACTTAAATTGATCGTTGACTTAATGTTCGAAGGCGGTATCGCGGACATGAACTACTCGGTATCAAACAATGCTGAATATGGCGAATACGTAACTGGTGTTGAAGTAATTAACGAACAGTCTCGTGAAGCAATGCGTAATGCACTTAAACGTATTCAATCTGGCGAATACGCGAAGATGTTCATCCAAGAAGGTGCGTTGAACTATCCTTCTATGACTGCTCGTCGTCGTCAAAACGCGGCGCATGGTATCGAAGTAACTGGTAACAAGTTACGTGCGATGATGCCTTGGATCCAAGCGAACAAAATCGTTGATAAAGAGAAAAACTAATTTCTTGAATCAATTGATTTGAATATGAAGACCCACTCATTTTGAGTGGGTTTTTTAATATCTAAAGTTACGTGCCTTAAAAATAGAAAAGCATACTTTTCTATTTTTGCGTACCTTGGATCCAAGCGAACAAAATCATTGATAAAGAGAAAAACTAATTTCTTGAATCAATTGATTTGAATACGAAGACCCACTCATTTTGAGTGGGTTTTTTAATATCTAAAGTTACGTGCCTTAAAAATAGAAAAGTAGTGCTCTCATTCCTTACGCGTCACTCAAAACAGTGTGCTGCCTCGTTGTACTTCGTACAAAACAATGTTTTGTAATCGTTCATACTTTGGATCCAATCGAACAAAATCGTAAGCAAAGAAAAGAATTTATTTAATTATCTTTTGAGTTTTATGATACAAGGAACCCAATATTAGCGTGGGTTAGAATAATGATTTTATATAAATATGTGAGTTTTGAAGCTGCTTTAACGATTTTGAAAACAAAATCTCTAGGTTTTTCACATTTAGAAGATTTTAACGACCCATTTGAATGCACTGGTTTTGGTTTTTATGATTTGGATGTACCGACATCCGTAGCAATAGGGGCATTCCGTAATCAGTTTTCTAGAAAGTATGTGATTTTAAGTTTGACTAGAACCGCTTTAAATCCACTCATGTGGTCACATTATGGGGATAGTTACAAAGGTGTTGTGATCGGAATTGACACATGCAAAGCAGGTTTTGAAGATGGTGATCAATTTATTATTCCTTCAACAAAAGGAGAGTTGAGATATTTAAAAACAGCGCCGAAGCAGGCCAATGTGGCAAGTGTTGAAAAATTAATGTCGGTAGGAAATTCAAATATTTTAAATTGGGATAATGAAGAAGTTTTAATAAAGCATGGTTTGCTTTATAAAATGCAGGAATGGGCATACGAAGAGGAAGTACGTATTGTAAAGAATATTAGCGATGCTCAATTCGGGTATCACTTTTCTACAAAAACACATGCATATATCAATGACCAACTTTGGCAAAGAGTCCAATTGCAAACGCGTCCAATTTATACATTAAAATTGCCTGAAGAAGCCTTTGTTGAAGTATATGTTGGGAAAAATGCATATATTGATCTTAGAAGAAAGCAAGAGCTTGTGAAACCAGTAATTGATCATAAGGTAGATCAGTTTGAATTGCTGAAAGATCTATGTATTGAATCTAATATTGGTTTGAAATGCATTTCATTAGATTTGGAAACTTGGGCTTTAAAAGCGACTCCAATTTAATCTGATGATTTGAGTTGTAGGTGGTTTCAAAACTCCTATATTTGTGTCATCTGTGTTGAATTTAGGTTGTGATAGAGTAGGCATTATTCATGCTGTATGGAGTGTGTAATTGCAATGAAAATATCAAAAATCTCTCTTTTACTCGCTCTTTGTCTACCAGTGGTGAGTTTTGCACAAGAGGCAGATATAACACTGCCTGAGTTAAAGCCTTTACCTGATGTTCGGATATCCATGCAGCGGATGCTTCGCTCGACTGAAGGACGCTATTTCTTAGATTTGTATGCTGGTATATGGAATCCGCACGGGACTTTGACTGATCTGCAAGAGCCCAAACAAATTAACTTTAAAGGGACTCAAAAAGCTGATTTTATAGATCTGAATTCAGTCAATGTTGGGACTGAACAAAGTGCGGCAACTGCTTATCGATTGGCAGGAACCTTGAATGCAAATACAGGCTCGTTTAAAGCTGAACTGATGGAAAAAACGGCATCACCATCTACAAGTTATCTACAGTTTGAACCTGCGTTTAAAGCAGTAGATAAACCTATCCTGTTGTTTAAGTTCTATGGAGTGCAATCCGCAGATCAGCCTTATGGCAAATCTCTAAAGCGCGTAGATGTAATAAATAAGTCAAATGGCGAGGTACTACAGTCATTACAAGGCTTTAATGCCTTTGGGAATAGTATGGGATTCTTAGATGTAAACTTTGATGGATACTATGATGTTGTACTCTCAGACACTTCTGATGGTCGAAAAATAGAAGATAAGCGATTTATTTATTGGCTGTACAATCCTAAAACGAAGAATTTTCAACGCTCACCGCAATTGGAGAAAATTGCTGGCTTCCCAAAATTAAAAGGAGAGCTGCAGCAGATCGACTTTGGATCAGGTCAAATCTTTCGAGTCGATCAAGGATTGCTTTATCCAGTCAGTGAGTAAGTTAAATTTTTTAAAAAGCCCCATAACTTGGGGCTTTTTTATTTATAGAATTTTCTAAAGAAGAATTCAGGCAGTTTTAAAAGAGGTAGTCCGTATTTTGAATAAAAAAGCAAAGTAAAATGAGTGTTGAAAGAGAGGCGGTGAATTTATATATATGTGATAAATCACGTAATAAATGAGATTCTAAAAAATAGGAAAAACAAAAAATGAAATTTAAAGAAAGAAAATATGATTTACAAAAGCTTAACATTGGAAACTAAGACGTGTTTCAAAACCTGTAATTTAATACAAAGGCTCAGTATTTGGTGACGTAATTCTTGTATTGCGTTTCAAAAGACATACCTGAAAGTAGTGATTATATATTTAATATTCTATTTAAAATTTAAATTTAATCGGTCGTTACTATTAATATAGTTGAATATTCATGTAATATTGTTTTGTTTGAAAATTATTTTGAACTATTTCACAAATATTTGATGAAATATGTAACAGCCTATATTATTTTTAATGTTACTAAATTTAATAAAAACAATTAGATATAATATACCAAAAAATAGGGATATGAAAAAAATCCCCAAAATTTGGGATAAAGAGAAAAATTAAATAAAAATATAAAAATTAAAAATATTTAATATATTACAAACACATAATTTAAATATTTGTAAAAAATAATATTACATGAATATTCGTGTGAAATTTCCATATTAGGTTCTTTTTTTCTCAACATGATTAAGAATGAATCAGCACCTAGGGAAAGTAAGATTAATTAGTTTTTCTTAATAAATATCCTTTGATGCACATACTAATAAATCTCATATGAGAATGGAGAAGTGAAATGTCTACATCTAAAATTTTAACCGCAGTACTATCTGCAACATTGTTCGTAGCACTTCCAGCAACATCTGCAATCGCTGGTGGTAAAAAAGAATCTAAACAATGTGGCGGTGCGCCGTGTGAAGGCGAAATCGACATCGAGTTACAGATTCTGAAAGCATGTGAGCTTTTGGTAGGTAAAGACATCAAACTCGTTGAAGACAGTTATACAGGTGCTAGTAGCTTTCAAGTTACAACAAACACTCCATATACACTGAATTTATCTACAATGAATGCAGGCACAAGTGCAGATACTTTTGTAAAACATGAAACGACTACTGATAAAGTAGCTACAAAAATCACGACTACAAAAGGTGGTGTGAATTATCCAATCGGCTCTACACCTGTAGCTGGTATGAGTGTTGATAACTTCACAGTATCTGTTGCTCCAAAAACTGCAATTTCAGCGACTCAACGTGCTGGTACATACAAAGATACTTTATATATTAAAGTAGCTTACTAATCCAAATTTAGGGAGTTGATTCTACACAGTTAGGGTCAACTTCTTTTTATTTTGAATTGATAATAATATTTAAATGTACTGGGGTGAGTATATGAAAAGTTTATTCAAAGTCGTTTCATTAAGTTTAATGACTTGCTTATTGAGTGCTCAAATATTTGCAGGTATTTCAATTAGCCCTGTGCAATTATATTTAACCGATAAATCTAAACAACGCAGTGCGACATTTACTTTGGAATCGAAAGGGGATGATGAGACACCACGTATTTTTGAAGCTAAAGCATTTAAATGGACTCAAAATGCTGCAGGTGAAGATATTCTTTCACCTGAATCCAATATTATTATCAATCCGAAAAATTTCATTCTAAAACCAAACTCAAAACAAATGGTTCGTGTGGGTTTTACTCAATCTGTAGAGAGTATGAATCTACAACAAGAAGAAGCATGGCGTATTATTTATACTGAGCTACCTCAAGTGACGAACTCTGAATCGAAAATTGCACTGTTATTAAGTATTAATGTGCCATTTTTTGTCGGCAAACAAGAACCCGCTTATTTAAAATTTATTGCCAAAAAAATGAATGGTCGCACCATTATTCAGGTTGAAAATTTAGCAAAATCACACATTCAAATCCAAAAACTTTATGTCATCGATAAAAGCAAGAAAACAGTCGCTGAATCTTCCGATATGAAATATTTATTGGCATTAGGTAAAAACCAATACGACATCGGGAATGTTTCTTTACAAGGCGCTAGTAATTATAAAGTCGTTGTGGAAACAGATAAAGGTGACACTCCTTTGGAGTTTAATTTAGTTGAGTAGTGGCTATGAACAGAATTACATTGCTTCTATATTGTATTTTATGTGCTAATTCTGCTCATGCAGAAGCCGTTGATATGCCTGATGATTTATTTCCAACCAGTATTTGGGTAAACGAAGTAGACCGCAAGAGCGAAGTATTATTACTGACTGAAAATAACAAGTTTTATATAGAGTGCGCAGATCTTGATAAGCTGCAAATCAAAGTAGAAATTCTGAAACGACATGCAACTAAAAATTCATTTTGTTTGGTAACGGATCAAGATATTCAGTCTGGATTTGATTCTCAATTGCAAGCCGTCAAAATTAATCTTCCATCAAAATATTTCTTTGGGCTAGAAACTGATACCTTAATCAGCCAGCCGATGCCTGCAAATTTTGGTGCATTTCTTAATTATGAAATGCATTTTGAAAATAATACTCAACATAATAATTTTGGTGTGCTACCTGAGCTGGGCGTGTTTAAAGACAATTGGATTTTAAGAAATAATGCCTTTTATCGAAATAATAAAGGAGATGATTATCGTGAAGAAAAATTCGTCAGGTTAAATAGTAGTCTTGAGTTTGATTTTTCTAAAAGTGCGACCAAACTGATTATTGGTGATACGACCTCTGCATATAGTGCATTAATTCATGGTGTGCGATTTGGTGGTTTGAGTTTTGGTACAGACTATACGTCACGCCCAGATTTCGTGTATTGGAATATTCCAAGTCTAAAAGGCAGTGCGGTTTTACCTTCGACTGTTGACTTATATATTGATGGCGTAAATATTTATCAGAAAAAGATTTCACCTGGAGATTATAACTTACAAACAGGTGCCAACATTGAAAGTGCCGGTACAGCGCAAATGGTTGTACAAGATGTATTGGGGAATACTACTGTTAGAAGCTTCCCGGTATTAATTAGTAGTAAATTGCTTAAAGAAGATTTAAATGATTACAACATATCATTAGGGAAACTACGCTTCAGTTATGACGAAGAAAATAGCGATTATCGCGATTTTTTCAGTTCAGCCTATTGGCGTAGAGGTGTTACCAGTCGTACCACTTTAGGTGCAAGTGCTACCTATAGTGACAAAGTAAAAAATGCAGGACTGCTATGGACGCAAGCGGTCAATCGATGGTTTGTTTTAGACAGTATTTTTTTAGGCAGTAAAACCGATAATGACGATGGTTATTCTGCAGGTTTGGCTATCAGTCGTAATTTTGGGAAACTCAATTTTGGTGTGAGTTCACGCTACGCTACAAATGATTATCGGGCGTTGGGCTATGAAGATAATCATATTTTTCCAAAATTTGAAAATATGGCGTATTTAAGTTTTGCTAATTTTCCATTCTTTCAAAATTTAAACCTGAACTATATCGAACAAACCCAGTATGAATCTAATGATCCTTTATTTGAATTAGAGGATCGCAAAATGCT
This sequence comes from Acinetobacter sp. P37, assembly GCF_057480965.1. Classification (NCBI taxonomy): domain Bacteria; kingdom Pseudomonadati; phylum Pseudomonadota; class Gammaproteobacteria; order Moraxellales; family Moraxellaceae; genus Acinetobacter; species Acinetobacter sp. P37. Next base: position 23,040 of record NZ_JBLIYY010000014.1, read on the forward strand.
CACTGTAGGTGTGAGCCGCGAAATTACACAGAATTTAATGTATACCGCCAATTACTTTAAAGAATTTGGTGATAGCGATGACTCAGGTGCCTTTATTACATTTTCTTATAATTTTGGTGGTGGTAAACGTATTCAGGCTGATGCAGGTACCAATAAATCCGGCGGTGTACGTTTCATCCAAAATGCATTTGGTGAATATGGTGCAAATTATGCGCTCGGTGTGGATTATCGTAATGATGAAACGGTATTAAATGCCTATGGTGGTTTGTCCACTGATGTTGGGGATTTAACCCTAAGTCATCTCTATAGTGAAAATGATTCAACAACCCAGGTTGGCTACCGTGGTGCTATGGTGTGGTTGGGCGGTCAATATGCATTGACCAGTTTTGTCGATAATGCCTTTGCTTTAGTGAATGTTGGTGGTCGTGAAGATATTGATGTCATGCGATCAATGTCTCCAGTCGCGAAAACCAATAAAAAAGGCTATGCCTTTGTACACGATATCGTTCCTTATATTAATTACGATATTTCATTCGATGAAAACCAATTGCCGATCGAAAGCAAAGTTCCGAATGCTGCACATCGTTTAGTCGCATTAAGACAGCGTGGTTATAACATTAATTTTTCAGTATTTGATACACAACAAATATTGGTCAAAATATTGGATGAACAAGGTCATCAATTTGTGGCAGGAAGTGAAGTTGCAATTGATACCCCAGAAGCTGATGTTTATCCAGTGGGTTCAGATGGCACGGTAATGTTATATGGTTTGGTTGAAGGCTACTACAAGTTGACGGTGAGGACCAGTGGTGGTCGATCTTGCCAAACAGCGTTAACAGTGCCGAAAAAGGTAGAAAACCAAACTCCTGAATTAATTACATTGAAGTGTAAATAAAGGAGTATTTCCAATGAAAAGTATTTTACTCATCTCAGCAGCGTTATTTAGTTCAATGACATTTGCAGCGCCGAGTCGTTGTGAAATGGGACGAATCAGTGAAACCAATATGCGCTTGGCGAATTACTATAATAGTCAAGCGGCAAGTTCATTTAGTGTCGATTGTTCCGGTAAATACCGCATACGCTTTAATAGCCGTAATTTGCAGGATACTTCGGGCAGTAGTTTTGTGACGAATGGCCCGATTAAGCTCAAAACACGGATGACTGTTTCAGGTGCGATGGAAAATCTGTGGAATGTTTCTACAGAGCAAGGCGCTGGCAAAAATAACTATGTGATTGCTGTGCGTTTGGTGGAGCGAGTGAATGCAACGACACCTGCAGGAATCTACCGCGATACAGTCTTTGTAAATATGGTGTTTTGAGTTGCTTAGCGACAAAATTTATTTCAAGCCCAAGGTAGCTATATGCGGAGTGCTGATTTCGTTCATACCGCTAGATTGAAGCTTGAGGAAAGAAATTTAGGTGAATCTTGGGCTTTAATCTAAGTAGCTTAATTTTCTGCTATGCGTATAAAGTCAGAAATGAAGGAAATTTGATTTCAGCATATGCTTCCCCGAAAACTACTTTGGGTGTGGCGATTATTTTTGCACTACGCTTGACTAAAAGTGTAAGACGAATTGAAAAATTTAATGGCACTTTGGCCACACTGGTCACACAAGCAAATGAGAGTAAATACACATTTTACACAATCATTATCAGTTGGAAATGGAAAATACTTGCTTGCAAGAGCGTATTCAAATAGCACATGACCTACATGATGGCTCAGCTCGATCATTACGATTAATGGCATAGACTGAGCAGAGCGCCAAAGATCTGACCAATCCACAATTTTTATCGATGTTGAAAATTTTAAGAGATGATTTACGACAGATCATTGATAGCGGTTCTAGTTTGGGCACCAAACTGCCTGAAACCCCTTTGTTATGGATGGCATCCTTTGGGCACTGTTTTAATCAGTTATTTGATGAGCTCGATATACACGCTAAATGGTCAGTTCCTGCGAAATGGGAAGTGGATGTTACCCCATTGGAATGTCTAAGCTTACAGCGTGTAGCTGAAGAAGCATCTACCAATATTGTGAAGCATAGTCATGCGACCGTGGTGCAGATTCGGATTTATTATGAAAACTCGGCATTGATAATGGAAGTAGAAGACAATGGTGTGGGGTTTGATGTGGATCTGGTCAATCAAGCCGGTTTGAGTGTGGGGCTTCGTAGTATGAGTGGGCGTTTAGAGCGGATGAACGCAGATATGCAAATCACTTCTCGTGCGGGTCAGACGATTTTAAAAGTGATTAAAAATTACGGATAAATCATGATTTTGTAGAAGAAATTAGTCAATTTTTTTCAACAAACTGTCATCAAATAATCATCAAAATGCAAAAAACTGCTGCTTAAACTGTGGATAAACATTTATAAGAAGCATGTAAGATCATGACAGAATCGGCTAACGATTTGGGGCGTATGCAGGATGAACCTGCGCGATTTCAGTTCCAGTTTAAGCATATGCAATCACGAATGGATGTGCAAACGGTCTCAACCTTAATCCGTCCAGGTCTAAAAATCGCCATTGTGACAGATACGTGGGCGCCAGAAATTAATGGTGTTGCACATTCTTTATTGCAGTTGTGTAAAGGCTTGCAGCAACAAGGCAACTCAATATTTTTAATACGTCCTGAACAGTCCGAAAGTTGTCAGGATTTCAAACCTGATCAAGAGTGTTTGGTTCGAGCGCAGTCGATTCCTAAATATTCAGGTTTACAATTTGGCTGGCCGCAACTAATTAAGCTGAGTAAAGCTTTAAAAAAAGCCCAAGTCGACATTGTGCATATAGTCACTGAAGGGCCTTTGGGTTTTGCCATGCTTCAATTGGCGCATTCTTTACACATCCCTGTGTCTAGTGGTTTTCACTCGGCCTTTCATGACTTTAGTCGTTTCTTTGATTTAGCGTTTTTAATGAAGCCTGTACAGCATTATTTACGATGGTTTCATAACAATACTCAACTCACCTGTGTCCCGAGCCAAGATACTGCAGATGCCTTGCATCGATTAGGTTTTAGTTGTCCATTGGTGGTGGTGGGACGAGGTGTGGACCATAGTCGATTTTCTCCCTCACATTATCGAGCAGAACTGAGACAACAGTGGCAAGCAGATGAACATACCCGCGTGATGCTCTATGTCGGTCGGCTATCTCCTGAAAAAGAGGTGGATGTTTTAATTTCAGCCTATCGTTCGATGTTGGCCATGGGTGCACGAACGAAATTGGTCATTGTAGGTGATGGGCCAGATTGTGAACGATTAATGCAATTGGCAAAATCCCTAGATGTTATTTTTATGGGAAGTTTAAGTGGTCAGGCTTTATCGGAAGCCTACGCCAGTGCGGATGTTTTTGTTTTCGCAAGTCAGGTTGAGACCTTTGGTAATGTGGTTTTGGAGGCAATGGCCAGCGGATTGCCGGTGATTGCATATAATGCCGCATGTGCCCAACTGTACGTGAGAAATCAGCAAACGGGATGGTTGTGTCATTTATCTCGAACCGATGAATTTATTCGTCTTATGCAACAATTGCCGCAACGCGCTAAATTAAAAACAATGGGCATCGAGGCGGCAAAAGACGCTGCTAAAATCGGATGGCAATATCCTGTACAGCAATTTGAGCAAGCGCTATATCGCGTGGTGGATCAAGCCATGATGAGCCAATGGAGCTAGCGCTATTGGTTATATACTGGTTGAGCATCCTCATAACCAATATTCATTGAACTGTCATCAAAGCATCATTGCACTGTCAAAAAGAGAACCTAAGCTGAGTCAAACACAGAACTAAACTTGTAAAAATAACAACACAAATCTAGCTCAACCCCAACACAGTCAGGCTTTGACTGTAGATAGGAGATTAGCGATGAATTTTAAAAATGCAAAAACAAGAATGCTGCACCTCGATTTAAAAGGCTGTATTTATCTCAATCATTTTTCACATCAACAAGTTGTGGCTGATATATTTAAAATGGTGAGTCGACTTGGTGATGGTGTGTTTTGGTATGTCATGTTGGCGACGGTCTGGATCGTGCAGGGCATGTCTTACAGTTTGCAAATCGTTTATGTATTACTAGGTGGTTCAGTCGGCACCTCGATCTATAAACTCCTCAAAAAGAAAACTGTGCGCCCAAGACCGTACCAAGTGCATCAAGTGATTCGCTTAGGTGAACGCCCTCTAGATCATTTTAGTTTTCCATCGGGGCATACTCTACATGCGGTTATGGCAACAACAGTGCTGGGCTATATTCAACCCATGTTGTTGGTCTTAATGTTGCCCTTTAGCTTATTGGTGGCATTATCTCGCATGATCTTAGGTTTGCATTACCCGAGTGATGTTGCTGTCGGTGCTGCTATAGGTGCTGCAGTGGGTGCGGCGATTATTCTCTGTGCACCTCTTTTGGGTTTGGTTTTATAGTTTGATGTGGACACCACAATTGCAAAATCTGGTAATAAAAAAATTAAAAGGGTTTATCACGTCGAATTGCTGAAATTTGTTAAAGTAAGCCATCATTCTATAGACGATGTTAGGAAGACCCATGGGTTTACGCTGGACAGATACCATTGATATCGCAATTGAGCTGTATGAAGCTCACCCTGATGTTGATCCGCAATGGATTCGCTTTACTGACCTACATGCATGGGTATGTGCATTGCCAAATTTCACTGATGACCCTGAAAAGTCGACTGAAGGTCTGCTTGAGGGAATTCAGATGGCCTGGATTGATGAGGCGAGTTAATCCCTACATCGAAAAAAGCAATTTTTTTGTATAGCAAAAGCAGAAAATAGCGCATTATTCGGTATAATGCGGCAAATTTTTCACGTCAAATTGACTTAAGGAGCCTCTCATGGCTATTGAACGTACTTTATCTATCGTTAAACCAGACGCAGTTGCTAAAAACCACATCGGCGACATCTTTGCTCGTTTCGAAAAAGCTGGTCTTCAAATCGTTGCAACTAAAATGAAACACTTGACTCAAGCTGAAGCTGAAGGCTTCTACGCTGAGCACAAAGAACGTGGTTTCTTTGGTGACCTAGTTGCATTCATGACTTCTGGTCCAGTTGTAGTTTCAGTTCTTGAAGGCGAAAACGCAGTTCTTGCTCACCGTGAAATTCTTGGCGCAACTAACCCTAAAGAAGCTGCTCCTGGTACTATCCGTGCAGACTTCGCTGTAAGCATCGACGAAAACGCTGCTCACGGTTCTGACTCTGTAGCATCTGCTGATCGTGAAGTTAACTACTTCTTCGCTCAAACTGAGATCGCTCCACGTACTCGTTAATTCGAAGTATTCAAACCAGATAAGTGGTATACTGCTTGTCTGGTTTTTTTATTCTCTGAATAATTCTTTGCTCAATAACTGAGCTTCTCCTTTGATCTTTAGACATGGTTTAGGTAATTACACATGAGTACTGAAGTAGTCGCTACATCAGCTGTTTCTGATGCACAGCAACAATCTCCATCCGCTCCGACGCAGCAAAATACTGTTGAGAAAGTGAATTTACTGGGCATGTCACGTCCGCAAATGGAAAAATTCTTCGAAGAAATGGGGGAGAAAAAGTTCCGTGCTGGGCAGGTGATGAAATGGATTCATCAGTTCTTCGTGACTGATTTTGCTGAAATGACCAATATTTCAGGCAAATTGCGTGAAAAACTAGAAAAGATTTGTGAAATTAAAGCGCCTGAAGTGGTGCATAAAAATTATTCAAAAGACGGTACTCGTAAATGGGTATTCCGTGTGGGTGATGGTGCAGGTTCATTGGTTGAAACTGTACTCATTCCAGCAGAAGATAAAACCGGCGCACGTAAGACCTTGTGTATTTCGTCACAAGTAGGCTGTGCACTGGACTGTTCATTTTGTTCAACTGGTAAACAAGGTTTCCAACGTGACTTGAGCCAAGCTGAAATTATTGGACAGCTGTGGATGGCGAACTTCTCTTATATGGAAGATGTGCCAGTTGCTGATCGTGAACGTTCAGTGACCAACGTGGTGATGATGGGTATGGGTGAGCCACTGTTGAACTATGACGCCGTATTGAATTCAATGCGTATCATGCTGGATGACTTTGCGTATGGTATGTCGAAGCGTCGTGTGACTTTATCAACCTCAGGTGTAGTGCCTAAAATTGACCAATTGGCACAAGACATTGATGTAGCCTTGGCAATTTCACTCCATGCGCCAAATGATGAACTACGTAACGAACTTGTTCCGATCAATAAAAAATATCCGTTGGAACAGTTGATTGCAGCGTGTCAGCGTTATATCGCAAAAGATGGTAATGAAAGTTCGCGTAAACACGTGACTATCGAATACGTGATGTTAGATGGTGTAAATGACCATCCTGAACATGCACAGCAAATGTTAAAGCTATTGAAAAACTTACCAAGCAAAATTAATTTAATTCCGTTTAACCCGTTCCCGCATGCGCCATACGGTCGTTCAAGCCGTAACCGTATTATTTCTTTCCAAAAAACTTTGTCTGATGCCGGTTTTGTGTGTACGATTCGTCAGACACGTGGTGATGATATCGATGCTGCGTGTGGACAACTCGTGGGGCAAGTTGCTGACCGTACTCGTCGTGCGGAGCAATGGAAAAAGAAAGTTGCGCAGCAAAATGAGATACTGCGCTCACAAGGATAATAAAGAGGCAGCCAATTGAAAAAGTTAACGTATAAGTTCACTTTCGTTTCAGCTTTATGTGCATCGGTTTTGGCATTAACAGCATGTCAAACGCCTGAGATTGGGAAAAAAGACCCAGAGAAAGCCGTAAAAATCAGAACGCAATTGGCTGTTGAACATCTGAAAGCAGGGGATTTGGACTCTGCTAAGCGCGCATTAGATCAGGCTTTAGAGGTGGATTCTCGCGATTCCCAAGCCAATATGATGATGGGCGTCTTACTGCAACGAGAAGGCAGTCCAGCCAACTTAGAAAAAGCAGATAGTTATTTTAAGCGTGCAATTTCAGCAGACTCAAAAAATTCTCAAGCACGTAACAACTACGGTACGTATTTATACCAAGTTGAGCGCTATAATGATGCGATTGAACAGTTCAGCATCGCAGGTTCAACTTTAGGTTATGATCAACGTTTCAAAGCATTGGAAAATTTAGGTCGAATTTACCTGAAAGTGGGTGATGTGGCGAATGCTGAAAAATCATTCAAACAAGCTTTGCAGGCTAATCGTGATTCCTATGTTTCAATGTTAGAGTTGTCTGAAATCTTTTATTTGAATCAGCAGTTCCCTGCTGCTACACAAATGTATGAACAATTTGTACGTGCAGTAGGACAAAAAAATCAGGGTGCGCGTGCACTCTGGATTGGCATTCGAACAGCGCGTGCCAATGGCGACAATTTGGGTATGCAAGTACTGGTCAACCAGTTACGTGCTTTGTTCCCAGAAAGTCCTGAATACCAACGCTATTTGCAATTACAGTACAGTACTGAGGCCGTATGGAAGTAAATCCTAATTCACCGCAATCGAATGGTTCGAGCGTAGCTCCAAATGCATTAGGAAATGTACAACGCCCAGGTGAGTATTTACGTCAAGTACGTATTACGCAAAAACTGGAACTTGAAGCTGTCGCATCAGAACTCAATATTCCATTAAAAACACTGACTGCACTTGAGCAAGATGATTATAAGTCATTGCCTGAAGCGACCTTTATTAAAGGTTACTACCGCACTTATGCCAAATATTTAAAAGTTGATGCAACCAATATCATTCAACGTTTTGATGATATTTATGCCAACGATACGGGATTGTTGCCAAATCACGCGTTAAACAATTCACCGATTAAAATTATGGGTAAATTACCCGGTTCTAACCGTGACCGTAATCGTAAATGGATCAAACGTGGTCTGATTGCATTGGCGGTGTTGGTGGTCATTGGTGCGATCGTGGCAGCGATTCAGGGCATGACCTCGGGCAGCGATAATGAAGACGCTGTGACCAGTGAAGTCGCTTCAGAAGTTCAAGTCCTCGACATGAATGGCGGGAATGCAACAGTCAGCGGTGATCAATTGACATTGACCTTCAGTAGCCCAACTTCAGTACATATTGTTGATTCGACGGGTAAGGTGTTGGCGACTGGTCGTCAAGCATCGACGCTCAACTTAAACGGTGAAACACCATTCCAAATTCGTTTGGATGATGCAACAGCAGTGTCATTAAGCTTAAATAATGAAAATATTTCATTGTCACCATATACCGTAAACGGCAAAGCAGATTTCCGTTTATCACGTTAAGGGACAACAGAGCAGACTGAACAATGATTGAAAATCCAATTAAGCGCCGTCCAACGCGTAAAATTAAAGTAGGTTCGGTGTATGTCGGTGGTGATGCGCCGATCAGCATCCAAAGTATGACCAATACTGAAACCTGTGATGTCGAAGCGACCGTGGCACAGATTCAGCGCTGCGTTGATGTAGGCGCAGACATCATGCGTGTGTCTGTACCGAGTATGGAAGCTGCTGAAGCTTTTGGTGAAATTCGTAAACGTGTGCAAGTGCCACTGGTTGCCGATATTCACTTTGATTATAAAATTGCTTTACGTGTTGCAGACCTTGGTGCAGATTGTTTGCGTATTAACCCGGGTAATATTGGTTCTGAAGCCAAAATCCGTGAAGTGGTAGCTGCTGCACAACATAATGACATCTCTATGCGTATTGGTGTCAATGCCGGTTCACTGGAAAAAGATATTCAAAAGAAATATGGTGAGCCTACAGGTCAGGCTTTGCTTGAATCTGCAATGCGCCATATTGATATTTTAGACCGTTTAAATTTCCATGAATTTAAAGTGTCAGTTAAAGCATCGAATGTCTTTCTGACGATGGATGCTTACCGATTACTTTCTGCACAAATTGATAACCCATTACACTTAGGTGTGACTGAAGCAGGTGTCTACCGCACGGGTTCAGTCAAATCTGCTATCGCTTTAGGCGGTTTGTTGATGGAAGGCATTGGTGACACCATGCGTATTTCATTGGCAGCAGAGCCTGAAGAAGAAATCAAAATTGGCTTTGATATTTTAAAATCATTGGGCTTACGTTCAAACGGCATTAACTTTATTGCATGCCCAAGTTGTTCACGCCAAGAATTTAATGTCATCAAAGTCATGCAAACATTGGAAGAGCGTTTAGAAGATATTCGTACCCCAATGGATGTATCGGTGATTGGTTGTAAAGTAAATGGTCCGGGTGAAGCCAAAGAAGCCGATATTGGTGTAGTAGGTGCAAGTCCGCGTTCACTGGTGTATCGTAATGGCGAAAAGAGCCATTTAATTGACACAAATCAGTTGGTTGACGAAATCGAAGCGATGGTTCGTCAACGTGTTAGCGATCTTGAAGACGCTAAAGCTAAAGAGATTATTCGCACAAGTTTTTCTGAGTAGATCATGAGTTCAATCGTCGCAATCAAAGGTTTTAATGACATTCTCCCTACGCAAAGTCCTGCATGGAGACGTCTAGAACAGCATCTATCTAGCCTGATGGATGCTTATGGTTATCAGCAAATTCGCTTGCCGATTGTGGAGCAGACTCATCTGTTCAAACGTTCTATTGGTGATGCAACGGATATCGTTGAAAAAGAAATGTACACATTCTTAGATAAAGGTAATCCGCCTGAGTCTTTGACTTTGCGTCCAGAAGGAACAGCAGGGTGTGTGCGTGCAATGCTTGAACATAACTTACTTCGTGGTGCTACACCGCGTTTATGGTATGTTGGCCCAATGTTTCGCTATGAAAAACCACAAAAAGGTCGCTACCGTCAGTTCCATCAATTTGGCGTAGAAACCTTTGGTGTTGCAACACCAGATCAAGATGCAGAATTGATTTTAATGACTGCGCGTTTGTGGAAACGCATGGGCGTTGCAGATAAAGTTCAATTAGAACTCAATACCTTAGGTGAGTCTGATGAACGTGCTGCCTATCGTGCAGCATTGGTTGAATTCCTAGAGTCACATAAAAATGACTTAGATGAAGATTCACAGCGTCGTCTAACTACGAATCCACTGCGTATTTTGGATTCTAAAGATGCAAAAACACAAAGCATTTTGGAAAATGCGCCAAAACTTCACGACTTTATGGGTGAAGAAACGTTGGCTCACTTTGCCCAATTGCAGCAGTATTTGACTGATGCTGGTATTGGTTTTGTGATCAATCAAAAATTGGTTCGTGGTCTCGACTACTACAATAAAACGGTCTTTGAATGGACAACTACACACTTAGGTTCTCAAGGAACGGTATGTGCTGGTGGTCGTTATGACGGTTTAGTCGGTCAGCTTAAAGGTAAAGCAGACCAGTCTGTGCCTGCTGTTGGTTTTGCAATGGGTATGGAGCGTTTGCTTCTTCTACTTGAACAAGTGGAAGACAATACCCCAGTGCGTGACTGTGAGCTATTCTTGGTTTCAGATCCTGCAACTCAAGGTAAGGCATTGGTACTTGCTGAACAAATTCGTGATCAACTTGAAGCAGCGGGTAGCAACATTCGCTTAAAAGTTGGTTCACAAGGTTCAATGAAATCGCAAATGAAAAAAGCAGACCAATCGGGTGCTTTATTTGCTGTGATTTACGGTGAACGTGAGCAAGCAGCAGGGCAAGTGCTGGTAAAAGAGCTAGCGATTGCAGAACAACACGAAGTGAATGTGGCAGACTTTGTTGCCTTCATTATCGAAAAAATTTCTTCAAAATAATCCCTATAACATAAGGAAAAAGGTAATTTCATGAGCGCATTGAGTGAAGAAGAACAACTTGATAATTTAAAATCGTTTGCTAAAAAATATGGCTCTGCCATTGTTAGCGGCATTTTAATTGCGTTGATTGCCTTTTTCGGATGGGAATACTGGCAGAAGAAAACTTTGGCTGAATCACAAATGCAAACAGCCAAAGTCCAGCAGTTAATGGATGATGCTCAGTCGGCGACGGGTGACGCTTTTACACAACTTTCTGCGACTGCAGATAAAATTGTAAAAGAAGCGCCAGATTCGCCACAAGCCATCCAAACTCAGTTGCTTATGGCAAAATTGGCATATGATAAAGCGGATTATGCCAACGCTGAAAAAGCTTTGAAAAAAGTTGAAAATTCAAAAGTTGATGATGCAGGCTTAGTTCAATTGGTGAAATTACGTTTGGCGTATGCACAATTGGCACAAAAGAAATTTGATGAAGCATTAAAAACTTTAGAAGCGGTTAAAGAACCTGCTTTTCAAGCAACTGCAGATGAAGCCCGTGGCGATGTCTATGTTGCAAAAAATGATATCGAAAATGCAAAGAAAGTTTATCAAAGTGCATGGGATGCTTTGGTTGAGCGACAAGAAGAACGTCAAATTTTACAAATTAAACTCGAAAGTGTAGGCGTTTTAGTTGATGATCCTGAAATTGAACGTCCGATTATAGATACACAAGTGGAAGCAACTGAATGAATAGAAAATACAAAATTACCTGTGCGCTGACAGTTTTAACACTTGCTTTGGCTGGTTGTGCAAATAAAGGAAAAGTAGAAAAAGTAAAACCAAATCCTTTACCAAAATTGGAACAGGCAAAAACTTTAGCACCTGTATTTTCAAACAGTGTGGCTTCAACTGAAGAAGCAGATCCACTGCGTTTACGTATGGATGCAGATAACGGCGTTGTTTTTAGCGTAAATCCTAACGGTGAAGTTCAAGCCTACAAAGGCAAAGAGCGTTTATGGCAGAAGAAAATCTCTAAACAAGGTTTGACTGCAGGTGTAGAAGCTGCTGACGGAATTGTGGTTGTTGGTAATGCAAAAGGTCAATTATTTGCATTGGATCAGGCAACAGGTGAACAAAAGTGGACGGCGCAATTAACCGGCGCGTTACTTTCACCGTCGTTGATTCAAGCAGGTCGCGTTATTTCAGTTACCAATGATGGTACGGTATACGCAAACGATGTGGCAACGGGCCAACAAACTTGGACCTATAACTTGCCAAATGTGCAGTTTAGTTTACGTGGTATGGCAGCACCGGTATCACTCGATGCGCGTCATGTTCTCATCGCTTCTTCAAATGCCTATATCTATGTGATTGATGCATTGAGCGGTATTCCGAAAATGCAGCGTCGTGTTGCAGTGTCAGACGGTCGTTCAGATGTACAACGTCTCATTGATATTGACGGTGAACCGACTGTAGCAGGTCAATTTTTAATTACCACCAGTTACCAAGGCCAAGTGACAGCACTTGATCTTGCATCACAACAAGTGATCTGGAGTAATAATGCGAGCAGTATTCAGCGTCCTGAAGTTGCAGGCAATGGTGTCTTTGTGACACAAACTGATGGTAAAATTGTGGCTTACGAAATTACTACTGGTCAAACATTGTGGGAAAATGACCAATTGCTTAATCGTAATTTGAGTAACCCAGTGATGTTAGGTCAAGACCTTGTGGTTGGTGATCTGGATGGTGTACTTCACTTAATCAACCCAGCGACAGGTGAGTTGGTTGGTCGTTCTAAAACCAGTGGTGAAGTACGTTCACTACGTGTAATTGACAATCAATTATATGTGTCGACACGTAAGGGTGCATTAAGCATTTGGCAGAACCGTTAATTTTTCTGCGGCTTATGTTAAAATAAGCCAAACCGTATTTTTAACGCGGGGGATTGAACCATCAATGCCCCGTGTTTTTATTTATTTTAGGCATTTATCCTATTTCCATTCTTCCTAAGCTTTCTGATGTTCAGACCAGACCAAACTGGCTGATCTGGAATAAAGGTTAATCTATGAAACCCGTAATTGCGCTCATTGGTCGTCCGAACGTCGGAAAATCAACGTTGTTTAACCAGATAACCAAGAGCCGTGATGCTCTCGTTGCTGACTTTGCCGGTCTGACTCGTGACCGTAAATATGGTGACGCGACTTATCAAAATAAATCTTTCATCGTCGTTGATACTGGGGGTATTGGCGAAACTGAAGGTGGTATCGACTCGTACATGGCAGAACAGTCAAAAACTGCCATTAATGAAGCAGATATTATTGTCTTCGTGGTCGATGCGCGCGCAGGTTTATTAGCATCTGATGAGCAAATTGCTCGTGACCTACGTACGCTAGGTAAAAAAGTTTATCTTGTTGCTAACAAAGTCGATGGTGTACATGCCGAAGCAGCTTTAGTTGAATTCTTCAAATTGGGTATGGGCGAACCACTTCAAGTGGCTGCCAGCCATGGTCGTGGTGTTCAGCAAATGCTTGAAGAAGTGTTAGCTGAAGTGCCTGAAGATGAAAGTGAAGAACAACACGATAAAGACACAGGCTTACGTTTAGCGATTATTGGTCGTCCAAACGTGGGTAAATCGACTTTAGTGAACCGTTTGTTGGGTGAAGACCGTGTGGTTGCATTTGACCAGCCGGGTACTACACGTGACTCAATTTATATTCCATTTGAACGTGACGGTCGTAAATACACATTAATCGATACTGCGGGTGTACGTCGTAAAGGTAAAGTGGACGAAATGATCGAGAAATTCTCGATTGTGAAAACTTTACAAGCGATGAAAGATGCGCATGTTGTGGTTATTGTTGTCGATGCACGTGAAGGGATCGTTGAGCAAGACTTGCATTTGATCGGTTATGCGCTTGAAGCAGGCCGTGCGATGGTGATTGCCATCAACAAATGGGACAACATGTCTGACTATGACCGTAAACAGTGTAAATTAGATGTTGAACGTCGTTTTGACTTTATTCCATGGGCAAAAATTCACTTAATTTCTGCACTTCACGGTACAGGTGTTGGTGATCTTTATCCATCGATCCACCGTGCTTATGATTCTTCGCATTTGAAAGTATCACCTGCGAAAATCACTCAGATCTTGAATGATGCAACTGATGCGCACCAACCACCAATGGTTCAAGGTCGTCGTATCAAAATGCGTTATGCGCATATTGGCGGACAAAATCCACCGACGATTGTGATTCATGGTAACAAGGTCGATAAAACGCCAAATGACTATCGTCGTTACCTAGAAAACGTGTTCCGTAAAGTTTATAAACTTGAAGGTACGCCAGTCAAAATTGAATTTAAAACCTCTGATAACCCATTTGAAGGTCGTAAGTCGCAAATCGATGAGCGTACGGCTGCACGTAAACGTCGTTATGTTCAGAAGTTCAAAAAAGCGGAAAAGAAATTCAAACGCTAAGTTTGGATAAGAAAAAAAAGCCTGCAGATATGCAGGCTTTTTTATTTCACTTTATCTATCTAAAAAGATGTAGAAATTAGTTTTTACACTTTTTAGCTTGGCGGTAAATATCAATATTATCCAGATTAGCTTGAGCAATTTCCATGGCTTGCTGTGCGCTGCTGCTATCCTGTTGTGTATTTTTATTGCCAGAAAAAGCTGTCGCAAATTGTCCCATACGGGCCGCTGTTTCAGATTGACCTGAAAATGCGGATAGCGCGTTACCAGCAAGCCCCGCCCATTTTGAAACTTGATTATTTTGCTGTGCAGACGCTTGGCTTAATGCCAGTTGCGATGCTTCCAATGTACGTTCGAAAGTTTTACGTTCAACGCTCAGATCAGTGCAATCTAAGGTTTTTAAATAACTGGTGCTATAAACACTATTGTTGGTTGGGTTAGTTTGATTGAAATTTGAGGCATAGCCACGGTCTGCTTGAGCCACGGCGTTAGCAGCTTCTTGACGGCTTTGATTCATACGCGCTTCAGCTTGGTCCATAATCGCGCCATTTTTGGCACCCATTACTGCAACAGCTGCATCCAATAAGCCTGCTTGAGCGAAACATGGTAGGACACAAAGTGAACTGATTAACGTGATTTTTCTTAGCATCTGATTTACCCCGAGTTTTAAATTAAAGTTATAAGAATCTAGAGTATTTTATCTAATTAAAGATGTATTTAAAATATTTATTATACTTAAGTATTTGAATATATTTATAATATTAAGTATCTCTTAAGTGGGTTAAAATATTTTTAAACTGAGTTTTAAAATCTCTATAAGTCAAAGGACCGATGCGCTCATCTGTATTGTGGTGTATTTTGTGTCGGAGAGTCGCATAAAATATAGCGTCATGGACGTAGTGTAAAAGATATTGGATCAATAACTTATGGCGAAAATTCAGCTTGAATATAGTGCAATTACTGACTTCTTTGTGGAGCCGCATGGCTTGAGTCGTCAAGAGGTAATTGCCGTGCGTAAACAATCCATTTACCAATATCGCAATCAATTACTTGCGCAGCGGCTTAATAGATCAGTTGAAAATTCAGATTTTTCAAAGTCTGCGTTTGGTAAGCCTTTTATTCCTGATTTGCCACATTTTCATTTTAATCATAGTCATAGCCAGCAGCATTATGTTTTGGCCAGCAGTGAAAAAATCGCCAATATTGGTGTGGATATTGAGGATTTAAATCGAAAAGTTCGTTTTGATGCGATGGCTCAACATAGCTTTCATCCCGAAGAATTACTCAATTGGGAGAACTTTGAGCATGATCCTGATTTTTGGTTTAAAGTTTGGACCACCAAAGAGGCGGTACTTAAAGCATCAGGTTTAGGGATTCGAGTGAACCTGAATGAACTGAATACCCAGTGTCATCCTGAGCAGAATGGTGGGATGTGTAGTCATCCCGCAATTGGCACTTTTGCTTATCAGAATATTCAACTACCGCATGTGATGTTGACGGTGGCATGGCAAAGTGAACAATCTTGCCGAGGCTTTCATTTGCCTAATATTGAGTTGAATGTCTTATAAATCGGTATGACATATAAATCACCATGAAAAAAGCCCTGTTCTGGCTGAACAGGGCTTTTTTTAAATCAATCTAAACTGGCTTTAGATTAGATTTTGCATTTTTTAGAACCTTGGTAGATACCAATGTTGTCGATGTTTGCTTGAGCAGCAGATTTGTTCGCTTGTTGAAGTTCAAGATTACCTGCTTCTGAAGTATCTTGCTCACCAGCCAAGCTGTTTGCAATGTTGCCTGCACGAGCAGCTTTTTCAGAGTTACCACCGAAAGCAGCAAGAGCGCCACCCGCTAAACCAGCAAATTTGCTCAATGATTTGCCTGGCGCTTGAGCAGATGCTTGGATGTTTGCAATGTTTTTTTCAGCAGCTTCTAAAGAGCGCTTAGCATTCGCTTTTTCAACAGCAAGAGTTGCACAATCCATCGCTTTTAATTCTGAAGATGCGAATTGAGTTGTAGCAAAAGCAGAAATTGAAATAGAAGTAACAGTTGCAAGAACAAGTAATTTTTTCATGAAATAATTCACTTTTATTGTTAGAAAATAAACGCCCGAAAGTAATGGGCGGGTGAATATTATTCAAAAAAAGGAATTTTGTCCTGTTAAAATGTGACAATTGTGTAACTTTGTGTAATTTGCGTACAAATATGATTGCAAAATTAAATGATTAGTAACACGTTGCTATTTGGGTTTTTGTGCAATCCAAATATTACTTAAGCGGTTGACAAATTGCGGGCTAAACTTCGATAAATTAAATAAAAATTTAGCTTTCATCCCCACAGGTGTATGTGTGGCCATTAAGACCGAATCCCGTTTTTGTACCAAGGCATAAATTTGCTGAGCGACATCGCTCGGTTGAAGATTGACGCCCATTTTCTTAATGCTTTGTGTATCCATGTCTTGCACCATCGCGGTTTGAACAAATAAAGGCATTACATCTAAAACGCGAATATTGTATTTTTGCCATTCAATATCCAAGCTTTCAGTGAGCCCACGTACAGCAAATTTAGATGTGGCATAGCTGGCTAAATCTGCTTGTCCATAAATAGCTGAAGCCGACGAGAGGTTAATCACACGAGCAAAATGACTTTGTTTTAAATAGGGAAATGCCGCATAGCAACCGTTTATCACCCCTTTGACATTGATATCAATCGTTCGGTGGTGTGCAGACAGTTCCGTATGTTCAAAGCTGCCTGAATACAGAATTCCGGCATTATTGACTAAGATATTCAGCTGACCTGCCCAAGCAACAAATTCAGCTAAAGCGCTTTGCCATTGCTCTGGTTGTGTTACATCTAAATGTCCAGCTTTGGCATGGCTACCGAGTTCAGCCGCTAATGAGATAACTTGAGATTGGTTAATGTCGTAGAGCCCAACTTTATAGCCTTGTTGTATGAACAGTCGTGCAATTGCTGCGCCAATCCCTTGTCCTGCACCGCTAATAAAAATACTTTGCATGTTATGCTTCCCTGAATTGAGTTGCTCATTCCTTGAGTGAATTTTGAGCATATCAAATTCTGTAATCGAAACAATGTACTGATGAGTAAATAGCTGGAGTTCACATGGAACAATTATTAGCAGTGATGAAAGAATTACGTGAAAAATGTCCATGGGATCAAAAGCAAACCCCAGAAAGTCTGACTCGTTATGCCATTGAAGAGGCCTATGAAGTTGAAGCGGCAGTTCGTTCAGGTCAGAGTGATGATGTACGAGATGAACTGGGGGATTTATTACTACAAGTGGTTTTTCAGTCGCAGATGTATAGCGAACAAGGCGCATTTGATTTTCAAGATGTGGTGCAAGCCATTACAGATAAATTAATTCGCCGTCATCCCCATGTGTTTCAGGCAGAGCAATTCTCAGCACTCAATGCGGATGATGTGGCAACACTATGGAAACAGATTAAACAACAAGAAAAAGCGGGGAAATCAGCATCTAGATTAGATGAGGTTAAACATGCACCTGCATTAAGCCAAGCAGATGAAATCCAAAAAAATGTGGCGAAAATAGGCTTTGATTTTCCAGATATTGAAGGGGCCTATGGCAAGCTTGAGGAAGAGTTGGGGGAATTAAAAGAGGCCTTGGCAGGCAAAAAATCCGACGAAATATTTGATGAATTTGGTGATTGCTTATTTTCTCTGGTGAATGTTGGACGTAAGATTGGCATCTCAAGTGAGATGGCACTTTTAAGTACCATTCATAAATTTAGAAGCCGCTTTGCTTATATTGAAGCACAGGCCACATTACAACAAAAACATGTAGAAGACCTGTCTCTGACTGAAATGGATCAGTTATGGGAACAGGCAAAACAACAATTAAAACAACAGGCTAAATATGTATCATATCCTAAAGAATAAATACTTTACGCAACTACTCGTCTTGGTTTTGAGTTTAATGGCAGATTTAACTTTTGCGCAAAGCCCTTCGGGCTATGCGGAATGGAAAGCCATGCAGCAAGCTCAAGATCAGCAATTAAAAAAGCAATCTGAGGCCTCTAAGTCCAAAGCGACAACTGCACCCAGCAATGCAAACTATTATTTGTCACGACCCAGCACTCAGCAAAATAGCCGATCAGATCAGGTACGCTTAAATACAGCCTCAGTCGATGAACTGCAGACATTGCATGGAATTGGTCAGAAAAAAGCGGAAGCAATTGTGCAATATCGCAAAAGTAATGGCTTATTTAAAAGCATTGATGATATTCAACAGGTTAAGGGAATCGGTCCTGCGCTGTTTGCTAAAAATAAAGCAAAATTGGCACTTTAAGTGAAGTGTAAAAAAAAGAATTAGGTTAAGCTCAGCTTGAGCATCGAGATAATCAAATTGCCCTTTGATTGTGTTAGAGATATCATTAGCGACATCTTAAGAATTTTACGTTCAGACGTAGGAGACAGCGTCTTTTGCAAACTTTGCGCGCGTCCAAATGTGGTTTATCAACCACACAATTACCTTCTTCCATTTTAGATGTGATTGATGCCTTAACTAAGGCAGGCTATGAAGCTTATATCGTGGGTGGCAGTGTCCGCGACCTAATGTTGGGTCATGCACCTAAAGATTTTGATGCCGTAACTAATGCGACACCAGCTCAGGTGAAAGAAGTCTTCGGGCGACGTTGCCGAATTATTGGTCGTCGTTTTGAGCTGGCGCATGTCTACTCAGGACGTGAACTGATCGAAGTTGCGACCTTCCGTGCGCCGCCTAAAAAAGCCGTGACTTCTGCTGCGGGCATGATTTTACGTGATAATAATTGGGGTACGATTGAGCAAGACTTTGCACGTCGTGACTTCTCGATCAATGCAATGTATTACCAACCACGCAAAGGTGAAGTGCTAGATTTTTGTCATGCAGTAGATGACATAAAACATAAAATGTTGCGTTTATTGGGTGATCCACAATTACGTTTTGAAGAAGATCCTGTGCGGATGCTTCGGACTTTACGTTTTGCAGCCAAATTAAACTTTAATATTGATGAAAAAATTCTGGATGTCTTTACCCCAGAACTTACTCAATTGCTGCGTGATGTGTCTCCACATCGTTTATACGATGAGTCACAAAAGCTCTTTACTATGGGGCATCTCAATCGCGTCTTACCGATGCTGATCGATTTTGGTATTTGGTATCAGTTATTTGCAGATATCAAACCAGTCGTAACGCCATTTATTGAGTTGGCTGCAAAAAATACCGATCAACGTATTTCGATTGGGAAAACCATTAACCCTGCATTTTTCTATGCCGTGTTATTGTGGATTCCGTTCCAAGAGCGTTGTACGTTCTATCTAAATAAAGGTGTTGTTCCTGCTGAAGCGCGTGCTCAAGCAGGCTTGGATGTATTGAAACGTCAGGCTACACGAACCATTATTCCACGCTTTGCCGAAACATTTATTCGTGAAGTTTGGGAAATGCAAACCCGTTTACTAAGTCCAAAACCACAGCAAATTGAAGCACTTTCAGGTCATGCACGTTTCCGTGCAGGCTTTGACTTTCTGCTGCTGCGTGAAAAATCGGGCGATACAAGCACGCAAGGCATGGGGCAGTGGTGGGATGCTTATCAGCAGATGAGCACTGACGAAAAAGAACGAGCAATTAGCCAATACAATCGTCAACGTGCCAAGAGTCGTCGTAAAGCGGCGCATGAAGATGTGGAAGCCAAAACTTCTACTCATCAGCAAGTTGAAATTGAACCGCTGGTGAATGAACCAGAAAGCAGAAGTCGCCGTCAACGTAAGCCTAAATCACATGCTAATAGTCTAGAGACAGTGTCAATCGTTGCAGCGTCAGCCAGTGGTGAAATTGGTGCAGATCATCCGATTTTAAAACGTAAACGTGTGAAACGAGATTTGACTCAGGTTATTTTTGGGCCAACACAATGACGCTGACATATATTGGTTTAGGCAGTAATTTAGGTGATTCTCTACAGATCCTCAGTGAAGCGGTGCATAAACTTGCGACACTCGGTACAGTGAAAGTCTCACAACTGTACCAAAGTCCGCCAATGGGTCCACAAGATCAGCCGAATTATTTAAATGCAGCGGTTGCATTAGAAACGGATCTAGCACCTTTGGCCTTGTTGGATGAATTGCAACGCTTTGAACAAGAGTCGGGGCGTGTACGCCTACGTCATTGGGGGGAGCGTACACTGGATTTAGATTTACTGATTTATGGTGAACAGCACATTCAAAATGAACGTTTAACGGTGCCTCATGTTGGTGTTTTAGAACGTGATTTTGTGTTGAAACCTTTGTTGGATTTAGATGAGAATCTACAGATTAAAGGACAACCATTAAAAGATTTACCTATTTTGAATAATCCAAATTTAACTGTATTGGATGCAGGAAACTGGGCCCATCTTTAATTTTTGTATGACCACTTGAGAAAGCCGTCATCTGAGGAATATTGAAATGATTAGTCTAAGTGACTTGAAAAAATTTAAAGCGGAAGGCCGCAAATTCTCCTGCCTGACTTGCTATGATGCGAGCATGGCAAAAGCAATGGAAGTTGCTGAAGTCGATAGTATTCTGATTGGTGATTCATTGGGGATGACCATTCAAGGGAATGACTCAACTTTACCTGTCACTGTTGAAGATATGGTATATCACACTGCTGCAGTGCGTCGTGGCAATAAACATGCGTTTATTTTGACTGATTTGCCATTTATGACCTATGCCACTTTGAATGACGCTTTAGTGAATTCAAAGATCGTGATGCAAGCAGGCGCACAGATGGTCAAATTGGAAGGTGGCGCATGGTTGTCAGAAACAGTTGAAGTATTGACCCGTAATGGTATTCCAGTGTGTGTGCATTTAGGGTTAACTCCGCAATCGGTTCATGTGTTTGGCGGTTATAAAGTGCAAGCACGTACACGCGAAACCGCGGATCAACTCATTGCAGATTGTAAAGCTGTGGTTGATGCAGGTGCAGCAATTTTACTTTTGGAATGTGTTCCTGCCCAAGTGGGTAAAGAAATTAGTGAATTATTCCCAAATACACCTGTGATTGGGATCGGTGCCGGTGCAGAAACGGATGCTCAAGTCTTGGTTCAACAAGATATGTTGGGACTGACGTTTAGTCACGTGGCGAAATTTGTTCGCAACTTTATGAAAGAGCAAGCAGGGGAAACAGCAATTGTGGATGCGTTTAAGGCGTATCATGCTGCCGTACTTGATGGTAGTTTCCCTGCCAAAGAACATACATTCCAAATTGAGCTGTAAGACATGAAAACTGAAACAACGATTCAAGGTTTAAGTGCATCGCTAAATCCAGCACGTGCTGCGCGCAAAATCATTGGTTTTGTACCAACGATGGGGAACTTGCATGAAGGTCACCTCAATTTAGTTCGTGAAGCACGTAAACTGTGTGATGTCGTGGTGGTGAGTATTTTCGTTAACCCAATTCAGTTTGGTCCAAATGAAGACTTTGACAACTATCCACGTACTTTGGAACAAGATCAGCACTTATTGGCTGAAGTGGGTTGTGACATCGTGTTTGCACCGACTGTTGAACAAATGTATGGCAACAAACCGCGCTTAACCAATATTAGCGTGGGCGGCATTACCAATGATTTGTGTGGCGAACAGCGTCCGGGTCATTTTGACGGTGTTGCTGTTGTTGTGACAAAACTCTTTAATATTGTTCAACCGAATTTTGCATTCTTTGGGCAAAAAGATTACCAGCAACTTGCAGTGATTCGTCAGTTTGTACGTGACTTAAATATTCCACTAGAAGTGATTGGTGTGCCGATTACTCGTGCTGAAGATGGTTTGGCATTGAGTTCACGCAATGGTTATTTAAGTGCGGAAAATCGTGCGATTGCACCAACGATTTACCAAAGCTTGAAAACGGCTGAGGCAGAATTACATGCTGGAACTCAACTTGCAGATGTGTTAGCGAATATTAAAGCAACATTGACAGCGGCGGGTTTTGTTGTGGACTATGTTGAAGCACGTACACCTGAATTACAGAAAATTGAAGAATTTGATCAAGACGTGGTGTTGTTTATTGCGGCTAAATTAGGCGCAACACGTCTTATTGATAATATGCAGGTTAAATATACTGCAGTTTAAAACGGCTATGGGGTAGCAAGCGATGAAGCGCATTTTAATTGTTACAGGACAATCTGGATCTGGAAAGTCATCTGCATTACAGATACTTGAGGATTTGGGCTATTACTGTATCGATAATTTGCCATTGGCCTTACTCCCCGAAATTGTTGAAAAACTTGATTCAGAAAATAATCTTGAACAATTGGCACTGGGTGTGGATGTCCGCAGTACACGTGCAGATTTACAAGAGTTCGATTTGGTTTTTCAACAGCTACAACGCCATGGCTCAGTCGATATTATTTATTTGACCACGCGTGATCAGGAATTGATTGCGCGATTCAGTTCATCTCGACGTCCCCATCCGTTGGCAAGTCGTTTCAAAAGTTTAAATGAGTGCATACAGGAAGAAAAATCTTTACTGTTGCCGATTCAATTACGCTCGACAGTACATATTGATACTACAGATAAGAGCGTACATGATTTAAAACATACCTTGCTGTCTAAACTTGGACAGGCAGATAATTTAATTTTGATCTTACAGTCTTTTGGCTATAAGCATGGTATTCCACTCGATGCAGATTATGTTTTTGACGTCCGTCATTTGCCCAATCCGCACTGGGATATGGAATTACGTAAGTATTCAGGATTAGATGAGCCAGTTCGTCAATTTTTACAGCAAAGTGAACAAACCAATGAAATGTTCCAAGATATTTATAATTTCTTGGATAAATGGCTGCCAGCATTTGCCGAAGGGCATCGTCATTACATGACGGTGTCGATCGGTTGTACAGGTGGGCAACACCGTTCGGTATATATCGTAGATAGACTAAAAAAAGCACTTGAGGCAAAATGGTCTATTCAGGTTCTACATAGAGAAATGAAGCACTGGTCATGATCGACACAACTGTTGACGTAATTAATAAACTGGGTTTACATGCGCGTGCATCTGGCAAGCTAATCGAAGTCACGACCAAATTTCGCTCGTCGATTCAAATTGGTAAGGGTGGAAAATTAGTAGATGCCAAAAATATTATGTCTTTGCTGATGCTTGGCGCAGGCAAGGGCACAACTTTACGCTTAGTGATTGAAGGTGCAGATGAAGAAAAAGCTTTATCTGAAATTCAAGCACTGTTTGCGGCAAAATTTTACGAGGCAGATTAAACGTGGCACGTCGACCGAACCGCTATACCGAAGAAGACTTTGAATCCTTAGAAGGACGTGCAAGTAAAACTGAGCAAAAGAAAGCTGTACAACGTATGGCTGCTTTGGGCGAGGAACTTGCAAAACTGAATCCTAAACAGATTAAAAATCTTCCTGTTGAAGAGCGTCTGATCGAAGCACTACTAGATGCACAAACAATTACTTCACATGAAGCGCGACGCCGTCAGTTTCAACGTGTAGGTAAATTACTGCGTAATGAAGATGAAACCATGATTTTATCTTACTTAACCCCGCAGCAAGGTGCGAAAAAAACAGCGCAGCTTCAACGCTGGACTGAACGTATGATTGCCCAAGGTGATCCCGTCATTAAAGAGTTCATGAAAGCACATAATGCTGCTGAACATCATCCTATTCGTCAGCATATTTTGCGTATTCAACGTGATATAGCAAAAAATGTAAGCGAAGAAGAACTGACTGCGTCAAAGTTGAAATTGTTTAACTACATTCAACAAGTGGCTTTATTATCTGATAACTAATGCATGATTAGATAGCCAAGTACTTAGATAGCTCAATGATCAGAGAATTCAACATGATCTGATCATTGAAGCAAAACGTGAAGTTATAGACTTCACATCAAAAAAGCGACCTGATTAGGTCGCTTTTTTTGCTTAAATGATTGAAAAAATCATGCTTGGCTTTTGAGTTTTAATATTAACCAAATTCACCAACAGCGCGCTCTTTAGCCCATTCACGGAGAACGAACTTCTGAAGTTTACCTGTCGAGGTTTTTGGAATTTCGGTAATCACTACATCTTTAGGTACTTTGAAACGTGCAAGGTGCTGCTTACAGAATTCGATCAGTTCTTCAGGCGTTGCTTCTTTACCTGCTTTTAATTCAATAAAGGCACAAGGCACTTCTTGCCAACGAGGGTCAGGTTTTGCAACCACTGCAGCGGTCAGTACAGCAGGGTGTTGATATAGAATTTCTTCTACTTCGAGCGATGAAATGTTTTCACCCCCTGAAATGATCACATCTTTAGAGCGGTCAGTAATTTTGGCATAACCGTCAGGTTGGCAGACTGCTAAGTCGCCGGTATGGAACCAGCCACCGGCAAAGGCTTCAGCCGTTGCTTCTGGGTTTTTCAAATAACCTTTCATTACGATGTTGCCACGGAACATGATTTCACCCATGGTCTGGCCATCATGCGGAACAGGTAACATGGTTTCAGGATCAATGACTTTCATGCCATCTTGAAGCGGGTATGGCACACCTTGGCGAGAATGCAACTGTGCTTGTTCTTGAATGGAAAGATCAGACCAACCAGCTTGCGATGCGCAAAGTGCTGATGGACCATAGGTTTCAGTCAAACCGTAAACATGTGTGACATTGATACCAATATTACGCATCCCTTCAATAATCGCTGCAGGTGGCGCTGCACCAGCAACCATCACTTCAACGCGATGGTCAAATTGTGCTTTTTTCTCTTCAGGCGTATTGATCATCATTGAAAGTACGATTGGTGCACCGCAGAAATAATCTACTTTGTGTTCTGCAATCAATTTGAAAATCAGTTCAGGGTCAATTTTACGTAGACAAATATTGGTTCCGCCATTGGCTGCCATTGTCCAAGCAAAGCACCAGCCATTACAGTGGAATAGAGGAAGCGTCCACAGATACGTTGCACGTGGCGTCATGCCGCAAGCAATGATGTTACTCGCTGCATTGATATATGCGCCGCGGTGATGATACACCACGCCTTTTGGATTCCCTGTGGTACCCGAGGTATAGCTTAAACTAATCGCATCCCATTCATCTTGAGGTAAGTGCCATTCAAAGTTCGCATCGCCTTGCGCCAACCAGTCTTCAAATTCAATTTGTCCAATCGGTTGTGCTGTGCCTTCAAATTCAGCATCTGCAACATCAATGACATAAATGTCTTGATCGATCAAAGCCAAAGCTTCGGTGGCAACTTGAGCAAATTCAGGGTCAACCAACAGGACTTTGGTTTCTGCATGTTCCAGCATGAAGGCAATGGTTTTCGCATCAAGGCGTGTATTTAGCGTATTTAGTACAGCACCCGCCATCGGTACGGCAAAGTGTGCTTCAACCATAGCCGGAACGTTCGGTAATAACACAGACACGGTGTCGTTTTTGCCAATGCCTAATTGTTGCAACTGATGTGCAAATTGACGACAGCGGTTATATGTTTGGCGCCATGAAATATGACGATTGCCATGGATAATGGCATCCTGATCAGGATAAATATAAGCTGCACGCTCTAAATAACGTAGAGGCGAAAGTGCCACAAAATTTGCCGGGGTCCGTGGCAATTCATCGTATGCGCTAACCATCGTGGTACTCCAAGTCCATGTCTATTTGTTTTAAATCTGACTTAACAATAATTCAGTCCGTAGCTTCTCTGCATTTATGCTTTAGTCGAGTATTTACACTAAATTTTTAAGTGATTGAAATTGAATAAAATAAAAACAATAAGGTGACGAAAATGAACCCTGTGGTTCTCAAAATTGATTTTTTAGCATAAATAATTTAGTTGAAAAACATACAGGTATTGTTGGTTTTTTATACTGATTTGGCAGATATTTCTGTGTGTGATCTTTTTTATTGATTCGGTTTGAATGATGCTTAATGAAAAATGTAGAGCGCCTTGAATAGTCTGTGTGGGGATATAAACGAATGATATTTTTTTTAATTGATCGTGGCTTATTTGCTGTTTTATAACAATAAACTTAAATTTGAGAAGATACAGAACTTCGTATAATCTAAGTAAAAAAATCAAGATGGCTTGTGCATTAACATTGCAAAAGCGGAATCAAAAATAAAACAATACGGCTAAATACAATAAAAAGTATGGCGACAAGGATGAATATGACAATTCAACACGACATTGCATGGGAAAATTGGTCAGGTGCTCAGAAGTCGATCCCGAAGTCATTTATACAACCGCAAAATCTTGAGCAATTAATGGATGTGGTGCAATCCCATCCTAAGATTCGCTTGGTTGGCGCAGGGCACTCATTTAGCCCTTTGGTAAAAACCACAGATACCTTAGTAAGTTTAGATCATCTCAAAGGCATTCTAGATATCGATGCTGAACGCTGCCAAAGTACCGTCCAAGCTGGTACACGATTATTTGATTTGGGGGAGAAGCTCGCGGCTTTTGATCAAGCACTGATTAATCAAGGAGATATTGATCGTCAAAGTTTGGCTGGGGCTATTGCAACAGGGACGCATGGTACCGGACTCGAATTACCGTGTTTATCGGCAATGGTTACGGGGTTTAAATTATTAACCGCGCAGGGCGAATTACTACAATGTAGTGCTGAGCAGAATAGCGAAATTTTCCAAGCAGGGCGTGTTTCACTCGGGAGTTTAGGCGTGCTGACGCATGTACAGCTGCAAAACCGACCGATGTATAAACTCAAAGAACAAACGCGATTATGTCCGCTGAAAGATGTCTTGCAGAATATGCAGCAATGGCAATATGAACATCGACATATTGAGTTCTGGGCATTTAGTCATGCCGATCAGGTTATTTTAAAAACCTTAGATGAGACGGAAGATGACCTTCAACCGCGGAAAGAACAGTGGTTAGATGACGACGTATTACTCAAATTTTGTGCAGAATTGACGCGATTCTTTCCACCACTGAATCCATGGCTACAAAAATTATTGGGTGTTTTTGTCAAACCTTCGATGAGCGTAGATTGGTCAAGTCGAATATTTCCTTCTGCTCGAAATACAAAATTTAATGAGATGGAATACCAGATTCCGCTGCAACACGGGATGAATTGTTTAGAAGAAATTTTGCATACCCTTCGACGTCATAAGGTGCCGATGTTTTTTCCGCTAGAATATCGACTTGTACGTGGGGATGATATTTGGCTCAGTCCGTTTTATCAGCAAGATTCGGCCTCAATTTCGGTGCATCAGTTCTATAAGCAAGATTATCAAGTCATCTTTAAGCTCGTGGAGCCGATTTTTTTAAAATATGGCGGGCGTCCGCATTGGGGGAAATTGCATAGCCTAAATGCGCGGCAGCTTCAAAATGTGTACCCCAAGTGGCAGGATTTTTTAAAGATTCGACAAGAATTAGATCCTCAGCAAAAGTGGCTCAGTCCCGAGCTACAGCAGTTGCTGATTGATTAGGCATCGTGGAAAGTTAAACGTTGAAGACCAATCGAACGATATGAAAAAGGGGATGGCATGGATGCATATTTTCAAAAGTTGAATACGCTGCTAAAGCAAAACGGGACAGGGATGCCGCAGTTAATTGTGGATGTTGCAGCATTAAATCACAACTTGGTGATCACTCAGCAGCAGATACCACACAGTCTGCATCCGCGCTTGGTGGTGAAATCCTTGGCCTGCATGGCATTGCTTCAACACTGTGCTACACAGCTTCAGACACAGCGTTTCATGCT
This sequence comes from Acinetobacter sp. P37, assembly GCF_057480965.1. Classification (NCBI taxonomy): domain Bacteria; kingdom Pseudomonadati; phylum Pseudomonadota; class Gammaproteobacteria; order Moraxellales; family Moraxellaceae; genus Acinetobacter; species Acinetobacter sp. P37. Next base: position 50,869 of record NZ_JBLIYY010000014.1, read on the forward strand.
ATTTCATTTTGCACATCTGAAAACACTTTTCGAATCGATACCGCAAGCCGATGTGTTGTTTGGAAAACCGATGCCGATTCAGGCCTTGAACCATGCAGACAAGGCGTTTTTGCAGGCAACGCAATCGCAAGTGCAATGGCTGATTGATAGTGAACAGCGTTTAGCCCAATACCTCAAATTTGCTGAGCAGCATCAACTGTGTCTACGCATCAATATTGAAATCGATGTGGGGCTACACCGTGGAGGTCTAAAAACGATTGATGAGCTAAAGGCTGTTTTGGATCTAATCGCTCGACATCCTCAACATTTAAAATTTTCAGGATTGATGGGCTATGACGCACATGTGGCGAAGATTCCACGACTGATTCAATCTGCTGAACAGACTTATCAACAGTCCCAGCAAAGTTATCAACAATTCAAAGCTTATGTACAACAGCGCTACCCAACCTTATGTGATGAACACACCTGTTGGAATGGTGGTGGTAGTCCTAGTTTTAGTTCTCATTGTCAGCAGAGTGTCTGTAACGAAGTCTCGTTTGGCTCGATGTTATTAAAACCTGCAGATTTTGAACTGAAAAATTTACAAGCTTTTCAAAGTGCCTTATGGATCGCCACACCTGTGTTAAAAGTGTTGCCGCGGACTGAATTACCACAGTTAGAATGGCTCAGTCGTTGGGCAAAATATCAGGCTGTATTTATTTATGGAGGCTATTGGCGAGGGGACTATGTTTATCCTCAAGACAGTCACCCCCATGCCTTATATGGTCGCAGTAGTAATCAGGAGCTTGTGCAAATTCCACAGACAAGCAGCATAGACGTAGATGATTATATTTTTTTACGCCCTACCCAGAGTGAAATGATCATCCCTCAATTTGCACAGCTTTGGTTGTACCAAGCCGATCAATTCATGGCCTTTGAAACCTTCAGAGAATAAAAAAGAGCCCGTATGGACTCTTTTTAGGTTCAATTGTTTTGAAAAAAGCTCATGATTTGAAGCTTATTCAAATCCACTGTAGTGAATACCCGTGAGGTTCGACATTTCTTTTTTCCATGTGGTCAGATCATCTTTGCAGAATTGATTCAGATGATGATGTCCGCAGGCACGTGCCATAACTTGCATCAGTTCAACGGATGCATTTAGAAAATTCGCCAGTTGCTGTGCCGATTTGTCTATTTCTAAACGACGACGTAAATGATCTTGTTGCGTGGCGATGCCAACAGAACAATCATTGCTTTGACAGGCACGCATAGCTAAACAGCCAATGGCTTGCATGGCAGAGTTTGAAATCGCGATGGCATCTGCACCTAAAGCGAGTGCCTTAATAAAGTCAGCGGGTACACGAAGTCCACCTGTGATCACTAAACTAATATCTGACCGTCCTAAACGGTCTAAATGACGACGTGCTCGTGCAAGTGCAGGAATGGTCGGTACAGAGATATTGTCACGGAATAAGGTTGGGGCTGCACCTGTTCCACCGCCACGACCATCTAAAATAATATAGTCCACACCGATGCTGAGTGCTGCGTCAATATCACGTTCAATATGCTGTGCGGAGAGTTTATAGCCGATCGGGATGCCGCCGGTTTCTGCTCGGACATATTCTGCAAATTCACGATATTGTGAAAGATGAGTCCAGTCGGGGAAAGTTGCAGGAGAAATGGCTGCGGTGCCTTCTGGTAATTTGCGCACTTCTGCAATTTTTCCAACCACTTTATGGCCTGGCAGATGTCCTCCCGTACCTGTTTTTGCAGCTTGACCGCCTTTAAAATGAAAGGCCTGACACTTTTTAACTTTTTCGATGTCATAGCCAAAACGACCCGATGCAAGTTCATAAAAATAACGTGAATTGGCCGCTTGTTCCTCAGCAAGCATTCCACCTTCACCTGAACAAATGCCTGTACCTGCAAGTTCAGCACCTATTGCAAGGGCAACTTTGGCTTCTTGAGATAATGCACCAAAACTCATATCTGACACAAACAGGGGGATTTTGAGTTTTAAGGGTTTTTTAGCATTTGGGCCAATCACTACTTCGGTTGCTACGGGTGCATCATCTAATAATGGAATTTTCCACAGTTGTGCGGTGATCAGTTGAATGTCCTCCCATTTCGGGAGTTGATTAAAAGGCACGCCCATCGCCGCTGTCGGACCATGATGTCCAAATTTACTTAAGCCATTTCGTGCGAGTTCTAAGATCAATTTATTATGTGGTTCTTCTGGCGCGGGCGCGGAATCAGCATATAGGCCTTGGTATTGATCACGCTTATATTGTTGAGGATTTCTTTTCTCCCACGCTTGAATTTCTTCAAGATCGACATACACCTGATCGCCTTCCACCCACGCTTTAAACTTTTGCAGATTTTTATTCAGATAACGTGGATTGATGCCAGTTTTATAAATATAGTGAGAACCATGCAGCCCACAGACGATTTTATCTCCTTGAATATGGGCATCGGCCATGAGTGCGCCGCGATGCTGACAGCGACCATACATGACCACGACTTTTTCTACATCATCATCTTCGAGCCGTAAGACCACAAGATCGACATTGGCTGCAAGGGCATAAGCGGGTTGGAGCGGTTTTAAACTAGACCAAGATATAAGTGAATGTGCTTGCATGATACCTGCCTACATAAAGATTTCAGTGGGTATAGGTGTTCGAAATTCGGAATAATTTTATGAATTAGAACGTGATTATTATGTTGACAGCATAAAGCGTATTTCGGCTGAAATCTGCTTGAATTATCAGGAGTCTTGTAAAAGGCAGCAGAAAAATCAACTTCCATGGGATTAGAGGTTTATTAAAGTTGGCAGGGCGTGTAAAATTTAGGTCGAATTTTATTTATCCACCGTTTTTATCTTTTGAGGGTCTCCCTCGATCATAATCTCGCGGTGACATGCTCCATTGTACGGGGCATCACTCCTTAAGGATTTTTATATGCCAATTATCACTTTGCCAAATGGCGATCAAAAAGAATTTGATCATGCCGTGTCTGTGATGGAAGTTGCTCAAAGCATCGGTCCTGGTCTAGCAAAAAATACAGTTGCGGGTCGTGTAAACGATCGTTTAGTTGATGCGTCTGATTTAATTACAGAAGATGCTAGCCTACAAATTATCACGCCTAAAGATGAAGATGGTATTCACATCATTCGTCACTCTTGTGCGCACTTGGTGGGTCATGCAGTTAAGCAATTGTTCCCAGAAGCAAAGATGGTCATTGGTCCTGTCATTGAAGAAGGTTTCTACTATGACATCTGGATGCCACGTCCGTTTACTTTAGATGACATGGCAGCAATCGAAGAGCGCATGAAAAAGCTCATCGACCAAGACTATGATGTCATCAAAAAAATGACTCCACGTGATGAAGTGATCAAAGAGTTCACTGCACGCGGCGAAGAATACAAATTGCGTCTGATCGAAGACATGCCTGAAGAAACTGAAATGGGCTTGTACTACCATCAAGACTACTTGGACATGTGCCGTGGTCCGCACGTTCCAAATACTAAATTCTTAAAATCGTTCAAGTTGACTAAAATCTCTGGTGCTTACTGGCGCGGTGATGCGAAAAACGAACAGCTGCAACGTATTTACGGTACAGCTTGGGCTGACAAAAAACAGTTAGCTGCGTATATCAAACGTATTGAAGAAGCTGAAAAACGCGATCACCGTAAAATTGGTAAAGCGTTAGACTTGTTCCATATGCAAGAAGAAGCGCCGGGTATGGTGTTCTGGCATCCAAACGGCTGGACGATTTACCAAGTGCTTGAACAATACATGCGTAAAGTTCAACAAGCCAACGGTTACCAAGAAATCCGTACACCGCAAGTGGTTGATTTCACGCTTTGGGAAAAATCAGGTCACGCAGCAAACTATGCTGAAAACATGTTTACGACTCACTCAGAGAACCGTAATTATGCAGTAAAACCAATGAACTGCCCATGTCACGTGCAAGTCTTCAACCAAGGTTTGAAATCTTACCGTGATCTTCCAATTCGTTTGGCTGAGTTTGGTTCATGTCACCGTAACGAACCATCGGGTTCATTACACGGCATTATGCGTGTACGTGGCTTTACACAAGATGATGCGCATATCTTCTGTACGAAAGAACAAATCGGTACTGAAGTTGCAGACTTCATTAAATTGACTTTAGATGTTTATAAAGACTTTGGCTTTGAAGAAGTACAAATGAAGTTGTCGACACGTCCAGAAAAACGTGTAGGTGATGACAAACTTTGGGATATGGCAGAAAAATCTTTGGCAGACGCTTTAGATGCTGCAGGCCTAGAATGGGAACTTCAACCGGGTGAAGGCGCATTCTACGGTCCGAAAATTGAATTCTCATTGAAAGACTGCTTAGGTCGTGTATGGCAGTGCGGTACAATTCAATGTGACTTTAACTTACCAGAACGTCTTGACGCATCTTATGTGACTGAAGATAACGACCGTGATCAGCCTGTAATGTTGCACCGTGCAATTCTTGGCAGTTTCGAGCGTTTTATTGGTATACTTATTGAACACTATGCTGGTTTCATGCCACCTTGGTTGTCTCCAATTCAAGCATGTGTGATGAACATTACCGATTCACAAGCTGAAGCATGTGAGTCAGTCGTCGCTAAACTTAAAGAAAGCGGTATCCGCGCGATTTCAGACTTGAGAAATGAGAAAATCGGCTTTAAGATTCGTGAACGTACTTTAGAGCGTATTCCTTACTTATTGGTTCTTGGAGACCGTGAAGTTGAGGAAGGTACTGTAAACGTCCGTACTCGCTCTGGAAAAAATTTGGGTACTATGTCAATTGATGCATTCGTTGACCTAGTAAAAGCAGCCGTAGCCGAACGCGGCCGGTACATTGTGGAGTAAAAGCGATTAAACAGCCTGACCGTAATCAACAGGGCGGAAAATCAAACCGTCCTGCCTTGAATGATGAAATTCGTGCAAAAGAAGTCCGTCTAGTAGACGAAAATGGCGAGCAAAAAGGGATTGTATCTCTTGCTGACGCTTTGCGTGCTGCAGAAGCAGTAGATCTTGACCTTGTTGAGATTGTTGCTAATGCTGAGCCACCAGTCTGCAAAATCATGGATTTTAACAAGCATTTGTTTGATCTAAAACAAAAGCAAAAAGAAGCGAAGAAAAAACAACATCAAGTACAGGTGAAAGAAATCAAGCTACGCCCTGGTACTGATGTTGGTGACTACAACGTTAAACTACGTGCCATTATCAAGTTCCTTGAAGAAGGCAATAAGGTAAAAATCACGCTTCGTTTCCGTGGTCGTGAAATGGCACACCAACAGTTAGGTTTGGCTCAATTGCAAAAAATTGAAGCTGACGTGGTTGACTATGGTGTTGTTGAACAAACACCAAAAATGGAAGGCCGTCAAATGGGTATGCTGCTTGGTCCTAAAAAGAAAAAGTAAGTATCCATTAAAAAAGCACTGCATTTGCAGTGCTTTTTTTTGCCTATATTTGGGTTTTTTAATCTCAATGATGTTCAAGGGTACCAATAATTTTTGCTGCGTATTGATTGGAAAATAGAGCAAAATTCATGAATGCGAACTTATGTCTGAGGGTATTAAGTAAGTTTCTTTAAGAAAGACAAATTTGATTATATTCTAATTGATATTCAATCGTTGTTTCGATTCAGACGTTTTGAAATGCTTTAATTTAGTTTTAATGTAGGTATAAAGTGAGCAAAGCTTTTTATTGAGCTAACTATGTGAGATCTATTTACATAACACCGGCAGTGAGATGGGGATTTTCAGTACCCTCCAATAGATTTTCATCTTGGTAATATTAGGTTGTATATTCCATGTCATAAAAGCAATCAGAACAAAGTACATTTCATAGAAATAGATAGTAATACAAAGTAGGATTATTTTTTGCAAGATACGCCAAAATTTAAAAAGAGTAGATGAACAGCTTGTAAGCCAGACCCACCAAGGATTCATTAAAAACACCTATGGGTAAGATTAAGTTGAGAATAGATAAAAAACGAAACATAAAATTTGCAATCTAGACACTATATTCTTGAGATGGCATGATTTTTTATTCTTGTTTGTCATGTTTTGAATCTAACTAATTTTCTTAATATAAAAAAGACCCCGAAGGGTCTTTTTTTTATGAGGGTTTACTCAGCGATATTTTCTTGGACAGGACTTTCTATCAATGCCTTTTTGCCAATTGGAATTTGGCGTGGTAGTTTTTCTTCAGGAATAATACGCTGTAAGTCCACTGTCAATAAACCATTTTCATATAGGGCTTGTTGCACTTCTATATGTTCATCTAAGCGTAAAGACAGTTTAAATGTACGACGAGCAATGCCTTTATGCAGGAATTCCACAGTTGTATCTTGCGCTTCAGTTGGTTTACCTGAAATGCTTAGCACTTGATTTTCTAAGTTTAGCGAAAGTTCATCTTCTGTAAAACCTGCGGTTGCCACCACAATGCGATAGCTATTTTCAGCCGTTTTTTCAATATTGTATGGCGGGTAATTTGGTGTGTCGCTTTGCATGGCATAATCAAATAAATCGTTGAAACGATCAAAACCAATGCTACGACGGAAAAGTGGGTTAAGATTTAAACTACTCATAATTAGAACTCTCTTTAATAAGCAAAGTTGTAACAATAAGAAATGTTCAGTGATGCTTGGCATCCACTGTTCACTAACAAGATCGTTTGATCCTTGTACATGTATCAATATCGGTCTGTGCTGATTTTTTTCAAGGGATTTTTATAAAAAAATTATATTTTTTGAATTTTTGTACCTTAAGTGATTTTAAAAGCAAAGTGATAATTCACATTTTAACGTTACTTTTCAGAAAAACTGACAAGCTTTCACTGGATTAAACATGTTATACATAAAGCAAAATGAGATTGCCTTACTGAAAATTAAAAAGGAATATAGATGATTGATCTCTACTATTGGGGTACACCCAATGGACATAAAATTACCATCGCTTTAGAAGAAATGGGTTTGGAATACCAAATTTTTCCGATTAATATCTTGGAAAATGATCAATTTCAGCCAGACTTTTTGAGAATTTCTCCGAACAATAAAATCCCTGCAATCGTGGATCAGAATGGCCCACGAGGAGAGTCAATTTCAGTTTTTGAGTCTGGTGCGATTCTGCAATATCTTGGACGTAAAACAGGTTTGTTTTATCCAGAAGATGAGTTTGAGCGCGTTGAAGTTGAACAATGGTTGATGTGGCAAATGGGTGGTTTTGGGCCCATGTTAGGACAAAATCATCATTTTAGTCGTTTTGCACCTGAACATATTCCGTATGCAACTGAACGTTATGTAAATGAATCTAAACGCTTATATAAAGTTTTGAACCATCAGTTGATTGGTCAAAAATTTGTGGCTGGAGAGTATTCGATTGCAGATATGGCTATTCTGCCTTGGGCACTGCGTCATGAATGGCAGCAAATTCAGTTGGAAGATTATCCATACGTGAAAGACTATATTGATCGACTGACGGCCCGTCCAGCGGTACAAAAAGCCTTAGCGATACAGGTTTAAAAAAAAGAGCATGGAAACATGCTCTTTTTTTTATGGAATGAATAGAAGCTTTTTCCACCAAGGTCTTTGGTTTTCTTTCAGTGTCTTGAGTGAAAAGGGCTGTACGGCAACAAAGGGGTAAGCGACACCATTTTTGATATAAGGTTTGAACTTGGCACGTAAAAGTGACTGCTCAACCCGCTTATCAATGTGCGTGAGTCCAGAGCTTTTGATTAATTCAGCTTTTTGAACTTCGCCAGTGGCTAAAACATACAATTTAAAACTAAGGTCACGATTTTGATTGCCAAGATCGTCATTGTTGAAGTTAAAAATAGGTCGCTTTTTCCAAATCATTTGATCTTGTGTAATCACGTGTTGTTTGGCAACTTCAGAAGGACTTTGTGCATATAAAGCGGTCAAAATTTGTAATAACACGATAAAACTTAAGCAAAGAATTTTTTTCATAAAGTGAGTTAAAATTATTCAATATTTGCGTGGCAGATTAGAAGTCTCATGTATAAAAGTAAAGTGCGGAAAGACTCACCTTAAGATTTTAGATAGGACGGAAGAAAATTCTAACGCTGTGTTAGAATGCGGCGCTGCCGAAAAGAACGCGTTGTTGACGGCTTAGTTGGACGATTTTGCGATGAAAGACTTTTTCTTAAATTTTACCCGTATTGTTGAAAATAACCCAAGAATCTATTGGAGTATTATTTTTGGTATTGCAGGCTGCTTAGTGCTATTTGTCGCTGAAATTGTGCATGTTCAAAATATTCTTGCAGATTTACATACCAAAGATCAAAACTTGATGCGAGCTGCGATTGAACCGATTTCTTCACAATATAAATGGTCGAGAATCGTTGTAATTGTTGCAGCAGTGCTTTGGTCAAATTTTGAATATTTGAAGTCGAAGAAAAAATTAGGTCTCTAAGCATTCGTTTCGATGTGGTCGTTTTTAGTTTTATTCTTCGCGGCATTTGGGGCTGCGACCTTACTTCCTTTACAGTCCGAAGCCGTATTGCTCGGCTTGTTGAGCTATGGTCAACATAATCCATGGCTGCTGATTGTGGTGGCCAGTATTGGTAATATTCTCGGTTCTTGTGTGAATTGGTGGCTCGGTTTAAAAGTAGAACATTATAAAAATAAAACATGGTTTCCCGTGTCAGAGCTGAAAATGCAGCAGGCACAGGGCATTTATCACAAATATGGCTATTGGTCTTTGCTACTGAGTTGGCTGCCGATGATTGGAGACCCAATTACTTTAATAGCGGGTTTAATGAAAGAAAACTTCTGGCGCTTTGTTTTCATGGTGACCGTAGCGAAAACCGGGCGTTATCTCTGTATTTATCTTATATTTTTAGGTTTTTTCTGAGATAACAAAACAGGGCATTGAAAGATTCAATCCCTGTTTGAAATGTTGCATCTATTATTTATTTACAGCCATTCACTTTAAATTGAATTTCATCTTTAAAGTTCGACTTTTTGTAGATCCAAAGGGTGCTCGCAGTACGTTTAACCGAGATCTGACTATTTCTTAGTGCTTCAACGACTTTCTGATCGAGTGCATAAATGCCAGAGCCTTGCTTGATCTTCACCTTTTTCACTTGTCCGTGTTTGTCCACTTTAAAGTTAAATTTGACTTTACGATCGTGCTGTTTCAACTCATGACTAGTGAGATCTAATTTTGGTTGAGATACATATTGGAATGGCGTTTTCTTATCTGCACTTTGTGCATTCCAAACTTTTGAATCAAAGTTGAAATCACATTCAGGCGTATTGCCTTTAACTCTCAAATTAAACGCTTGATAGCCAATAATGGCTTTGGCTTCACCATTTTCTAAATGTGGTTTGACTTTAGCTTTTTTGACAGCAGAAATTAAGATTCGGTCGAGTTGATCGACCCCTGTACTTTCTTCAACACTTGCATCGGTAATGGTGCCTTTTGCATTTGCTGTAACACGAATAATGGCCGCGCGGTCACGTTGCTTGAGATCTTCATTGGCATATACTGGTTTTGGGAAAACCGACCAATTTAAGCGCGTGGTTAAATGTGCATGAGCAACTTCAATATTCTGTGCCGGAAGTTGGTGGGGTTTGGTAGAAGCACTAAACGCTGTAGAAAATGGAGCGCAGGCCAAAAGGGTTAAGCACAGATATTGTTTCATAAGTCTATTCTAAGATCACAAAGTGAGTGATGAATGCGTCGATATTGCTGCGCAGTATTTCCTGTATTGGAAATACTGGCAAGGTTTAAATGGAAAATATGCCATTATTTTTTTGACTGATGGGTTATGTCGATTCCAAATAAGTCACGGGTTTTTGCCCAACTGATCGCAACTACAGCCATGGTCATACAGCCACCAAAGATTGTCGCCATGATCGTGCCCATATATTTTGCAGCCAATCCAGATTCAAAAGCTCCAAGTTCATTACTGCTAGAAACAAACATGCCATTCACCGCAGCAACACGACCCCGCATATTTTCAGGTGGATAAAGTTGCAAAATGGTCTGACGAACCACCACAGACACGCTGTCACATGCCCCAGTCATTGCCAGTGCAAAGAGTGATAACCAAAGATTGCTTGAAAATGCGAATAAAATGGTAAATACACCAAAACCCGCTACAGCCAATAACATATTACGCCATGCATGATGAGTTGGAGGGAGTTTGGTCAATGCAATCATAGTGATCAGGGCGCCAATAGACGGTGCTGCCCGTAAGTAGCCTAAACCTTCAGGCCCCACTTTTAAAATATCTTCGGCAAAAATCGGTAAGAGGGCAATCACGCCACCAAAAAGCACAGAAACTAAATCGAGTGAAATCGCCCAAAGGACAATTTTGGTTTTCCAGATAAATCGAAAACCTTCACTTAAACTATCTTTTAAATTGTCAGATTCAATTTTAGGAAAACTGCGTTTATTGAGTAGGTTAATGAGAACGAAGCAGACCGTTAGTAGCGCCGCAACACTGAGTAAGCTGGTTTCACGGCCTAAAAATGCCAACATAAAACCGCCAAGCATTGGCCCAATAATCACCCCACTTTGCCAACCAATCGTTGTCCATGTTGCACCATTGGCATAGAGCTCCCGCGGGATTAAAAAAGGTTTAAGCGACGTTGCCGAGGGATTATAGAAACCACGGATCGTTCCAAGCCCAAAAATGACCGCATAAATCCCCCAAGACAGTTGGGTGACATCAATTTGGCCGAGACCATATTGGTGAAATAACCCCCAAAGAATAAGTGGCATAGGTACAGAAAAAAACAGACAAATTTTCATAATGGTCTGTTTATTGAAACGATCTGCAAAGTATCCTCCCCACAAAGAGAGAGCAATAAAAGGAATTGCTTCGGCTAAACCAATTAAGCCCAGTGTTAGCGGGTCTTTAGTGATTTGATATAGTGAATAAGCAACGATAATTTCTTGAATCAAAATGGCTAAGGTCAGACAAAATTGATTAAGCGTAACAATCGAGAAATCCCGATAACGTAGGGCTGCAAAAGCATCCTGTGCAGGTTTCATAATGGACATTAATAGCTGGCGTGCCGACATTATATAAGCCTTATTGGGCATCGCTTCTAAAATCATCGGAAAATCTATATCAGAAAATTAATTAAGTTCGATATTCGGTAGAAAGATTCGCTTTTGTTTTGAGCAAAGATGCTTTAGAATACTCGCTCCCTTACCTGCAGGGCGTCTTTGCAATGGTGCAGGCGTGCCGAACAGGTGTTCAAAAGAGGTTCTTATGCCTAAGATGAAAACTCGCCGTGGTGCAGCTAAACGCTTCAAGCCAACTGCAAACGGTTTTAAACGTCACCAAGCGTTCAAACGACACATTTTGACCAAAAAATCTGCTAAGCGTATCCGTCAATTACGCGGCTGTGTAATGGTTCACGTAAGTGACGTTGCTTCAGTTCGCCGTATGTGCCCATACATCTAAGGAGATTATAAATGGCTCGTGTTAAACGTGGTGTACAGGCTCATCGCCGTCATAAAAAAATTCTTGCTCGTGCTAAAGGTTACTACGGCGCTCGTTCACGCGTATATCGCGTAGCGTTCCAAGCAGTAATCAAAGCAGGTCAATATGCTTACCGTGACCGTCGTCAAAAGAAACGTCAATTCCGTGCTCTATGGATTGCGCGTATCAATGCTGGTGCTCGTCAAAATGGTTTGTCGTACAGCCGTATGATCGCTGGCTTGAAAAAAGCTCAAGTGATTATCGACCGTCGCGTACTTGCTGACATCGCTATGCATGACGCAGTTGCGTTTGCTGCTTTAGCTTCTAAAGCTAAAGATGCATTAGCTGCATAAGTCTTTATGACTAAAAAAGACCGCTTTTAGCGGTCTTTTTTTATGGATGAATTTGATTAGACATCTTATTTTTTCGACCATATGGCTAAAAACACAATGATGCCAATTGTGATTGCGGCAAATTTTATAAAATCAAATTGTTTAAAAAGTAAATAAAAGCCATAAAGTAAAGCGAATAGCATGGCAAAAATTAAAACTAAAGAAAAAAATACAACCCATGGTTTTTCAGGCTCTTTATCTGTTGAAGTGTTGGTGGCGGAAAGAGCTTGATCAGATGTTGACTTGAAATAATTAACTTTGGGGTATTTTTTCTGTAGTTGTTTGAGTAAAGCTTTCTCTTCATCATTGACTAAATTTTCGCGGTTGAAATGATTGGCTGTATAGCACGTGACATCTACATGGTGTTCTGACAGTTTGTACTCATAATCCAATAGTTGTGCATATTCTTCGGTTGTAAATAAATGGATCGGTGAGCTTTCGTTTTTTACGTGTTTTAAATTTTGGATAGCAGCTTCGATTGAATTGAGCATTTCAAGCAGACTTAATCCAACTTGAGGTGAAGCTTGAGGATTCTCCAAAAGAGGGAGTGAGTCATCCAGAAGGCCATAATAATACAAATTATGGATTAGTTTAAATTGAGGCTGAATGTGGGTAGAAAACGGATGTTCAAATAAATCCAGTTGAATGCTATTTACTAAACTGCTCCAACTCGATTTTTTATCAAAGCAAAAGCATTCGTTCCGCTGTTGTTGATTGAGCTCAATTAATGTAAACAGTCCGAATGCGTCATGAAATTGTGTGGAACTTGCACCCCAAAACTCCCGAGGATCACCAATAGGGCTGATATCTAAAATTTTCGTTTCAGATTGGATTTGAACCAGTGCAAAGGCTTGATTTAAATTGTTGTGGAAAACAGCAAGAGGGTAGTTGGTTTTTACAAAGTCAAAATGAGGATGTTGATTAAGTTTTGCATGCTCAAAAAGAAGATCAAATGGATAAAGTGAGCATGTTCTAATCCGCTTTTCAGCCATATACATAATCAAATGATCAACTGAGTCATGTAGTAATGCATTGGTTTTAAAATCGCGAATCAAGAAAATGTCGCAAGCTTGGCCGCACCATGGGTGCAAAATCTCGTCATAGTAAATTTTCTGGTTAAAAAAGCGTTGAGCGTTATATTGCAAACCAAGAATAAATTGCTCGTAATGATCTATCATAATGAAGCATTTTTTTATTTTTCAATTGTAAGCTATCTTAGCTTTAATTTGACTTAAAAGGTAACTGCTTGATGCGCAAACAGTATCACTTCCGCCAAGTAGGCGACGATACGTATATTTGGGATGTACATCACTTAGTAAAACTCAGTCAAAATTTCAAGGTTCAGCAAATTCCTGTAAGTGACATTCAAGAGTTGAACGAAGCTTATTGGTTTCCAAAATCTGCTCCGACCACACAGCAAATTATTGAACATCTGGAATTGGTAAATGCTGCGGACTTAAGTTATCCCATTATTTTATGTGCTAGTGGTCGAGTGATGGATGGGATGCATCGAGTCGCAAAAGCATGCATAACCAGTCAGTCGCATATATTAGCCGTTCAATTTGAACAAACCCCAAAGCCTGACTTTATCAATATCGATGCAGATCTTTTAAATTATCGTGAAGAATAAAAGTTAACCTACAGATCCAATGCTGTTATCTTGAAGTAGATTCACCAGACTCAAGTTGATCATCATGACAATGAAAAGAATAAACGTAGTCGGTACATCGGCCACTGGAAAATCAACCTTTTCTAGGGCATTGGCAATAAAGCTTGGTTTGCATTACATTGAATTAGATAATTTGTTTTGGCTAGATGATTGGCAAGAATGTCCTGATGAGATCTTTTTTGCACGTATCGGAGCTGAAATTGCTAAAGCGAAAAATGGTTATGTTATTGATGGCAATTATACTCGGGCGATTCCTGTTAAATGGTCTGAAATAGATACGGTGATATGGTTAGACCTTCCGTTTCCAGTCAATTTATACCGCTCTGTAAGGCGCGCATTTTCTCGGGCTAAGTCCAAACAAGATCTTTGGCCAGATTCAAATAATCAGGAAAGTTTGTGGCGGATGTTTGGTCGAGATTCCATTGTCTGGTGGATGATTAAGACCCATAAAAAGAATCGTGAAAAATATCTACAGATGATGAATGCACCTGAATATCAACATATTCAATGGATTCGTTTAAAGTCTGCAAATGCAGTTGATGCATTTTTAGAACAATTGGACTCTTATGTTTTTGATGTTTAAGTTTTGATGTTTTATCAATAAAAAAGTGCAGTTAAGTTACAGAAATAATCTTTATACCGCGCTTTGCGACATGCCTAATGTATGGATAGAAAAGAACAAAAGGAAAATAAAATGTTGGCTGAAATAGTTGGTATGGGTCAAGGTAGCATCACTGTAGAGCTCGAAATGATTCCCCGCAAAGGTGAGGCGGTCAAAATCATGTATGGTGCAGACGCAGAGCTTGAAGGTGAAGTAGTCTCGGTCAGTCATTATATTAATCAACATGCCGATCAGCATCGCGTTCGATTAGAAGTTCGTCCATTTAATTATTTAACGACCTCATAATTTTGAGGTCATTCATACATAAGCATGTTCATAAAAAAGCCCTTCCATGAGAAGGGCTTTTTAGTGTTGATCACATTTATACAGTTAAAGTCCGAAGTAATAAGCCAATAAGCAAATCACTACCGTAATAATAATTAAGGTAACCACTCCACCTGCACCGGGTTTATGGGTTGGATTTGGCGTGTGTGCATGCTGAGGATTTGATTTTCTTTGCTCAGTTTTAAATCCATCCAGAGGAGAGCTTTCGACCACAGGAGTTAAACGTGCAGTTTTATAGTGATTGGCGACTTTTACGATAAATTTAGCCGTTAAATCTTCAGTTTTTTGAGCAAAATGGCGCAAATTTAACTGTTCTTCAGGTGTATAGATGCTGCCATCTGCATGATAGGGATGCTGAATTTTAGACTGAATGTGGCGGTTTAATGCATCTAAGCGATGTAAGCTATCATGTGCGAAATCCGCTTGTGCATCCGTTGGCAAGAGTGCAAGTTTTGCGGATTCATTCGATTCGCTGCTTAGATCAGGCTGCGTACCATAATAAGGTGTGCCCAACACCTCCGGCTCAATAAAACCTTCCGCAGATTTTTGTAAAAATAATTCCGCTTCAGTGAAGTTATGAATATCATCCCATTTTGGTAACTGCATATCCGCTGCGATGCGTTTAATGAGTTTATGGTTCAGCTCATAGCGCCAAAAAGTTTCTCGACGAATTTGCAGTTGTTGGGATGCCGGTGCTTCATAGTCATTTTCTGCGTTATACCACTCGGCAAGTTCTTTACCAAAAATCCATGCCTGCTTTTTATTTTGTTCGTGGCTCACAATAAAATGGGCAAAGGGAAGAAGTTCAACGTTAGCATTCGGATTTTGTTCATCATTCAGCAAGCTAGAGCTATGTAAACTTAAGCGTTGTACCCCTTGTTTTTTTAAGCCTTCTAGCCAAATTTGGAAATGTTGAGCCAATAAATGCTGTGATAGCAAATCACGAAAATGGAAACTGTGCTGATCAAAAATGTGGTGATTTAACCAACGTTGAAAACTTAAACCTTGGTTGAGAAATTCATTGCCATAAGTGACGAGTGTGAGCTGTTGTTTCCAGATTGGATCGAGTGCCATAAAGATTGGATCCCATTGATATTGTGTTTATCTTATACTTTTTTTAAAACTTGATGCTAATGCAATTTTAACTTGTGAATGCGCTTCATCATAACGGCTAAAAACTGTTAGAATAAGGGGTTTATATTATTTTTTTTAAATTGTTGCTTTGAGAGTTACTATGTCACTGGAAGCCCTGACCACTGAAGCGCTCGCTGCGATTGCAGCAGCAGAGGACCTTGCTACACTCGACCAAGTGCGAGTGCAATTTACAGGGAAGAAAAGCCAGCTCGCGGAACAATCGAAGTCGCTCGGTAAAATGGACCCAGAAGAACGTAAAGTTTTTGGTGCTCAAATTCATGCCGTTCGTGAATCGATTACTGGCGCACTGACTGCTCGTCAAGCTGAATTACAAAAAGCTGCATTAGAACAAAAGCTTGCTAGCGAAACGATTGATATTACTTTACCCGGCCGTGGTCAAACGGTGGGTAGCATTCACCCTGTGACTCAAGTTCAAGAACGTATTTGCCAATTCTTTACCAAAGCTGGCTTTACTGTTGCGACTGGTCCAGAAGTTGAAGATGATTATCACAACTTTGAAGCATTGAACATTCCGGGTCATCACCCTGCACGTGCGATGCACGACACTTTCTATTTTGATGCGAATCATTTACTTCGTACGCATACCTCAGGCGTGCAAATTCGTACGATGGAAAATCAGCAGCCTCCAATCCGTATTGTGTGCCCTGGTCGTGTTTACCGCTGTGACTCAGATCAAACGCATTCGCCAATGTTCCATCAAATCGAAGGTTTGTATGTGGCTGAAAACACCAGCTTTGCAGAACTTAAAGGTTTGTTGGTGAACTTGTTAAATGAGTTCTTTGAAAAAGATTTGAAAGTACGTTTCCGTCCATCTTATTTCCCATTCACAGAGCCAAGTGCAGAAGTGGATATCATGGATGAACGTGGTAAATGGTTGGAAGTTTTGGGCTGCGGTATGGTGCATCCAAACGTTTTACAAGCCGCTGGCATCGACCCAGAAAAATACAAAGGCTTTGCCTTCGGTTTAGGTGTAGAGCGTTTTGCCATGTTGCGTTACGGCATTAATGACCTGCGTATGTTCTACCAAAATGATGTGCGTTTCTTACGCCAATTTGCTTAAACAGTTTTATACCTCTCCCTAACCTCTCCTAAAAGGAGAGGGGGTGTCCATCATGACTTAGGGTTCGTCCTCTTTCTTTAAAGGGGCGCTAGAGGGGATTAGAAATTTAGAATTAATAGGTTTTTATACAATGAAAATTAGCGAAAATTGGTTGCGTACATGGGTTAACCCAGCCATTGATAGCGATACACTTTCTGACCAACTGACCATGTTAGGTTTAGAAGTTGATGATTTATCTCCTGCTGCAAAACCATTTACTGGTGTAGTAGTCGGTGAAGTTTTAACAGTGGTTCAACATCCCGATGCTGACCGTTTACGTGTCACTACTGTAAACATCGGTTCAGGCGAGCCGTTACAAATCGTTTGTGGTGCTCCAAACGTACGTGTAGGCATGAAAGCTCCTGTAGCAACCATTGGTGCAGTACTTCCGGGCGATTTCAAAATTAAAAAAGGCAAGCTTCGTGGTGTTGAATCACAAGGCATGCTGTGCGGTGCGTCTGAAATTGATCTTGAAGATAAAATCGACGGTCTATTAGAGCTTCCTGCCGATGCACCTGTTGGTGTAAATGTGCGTGAATATTTAGATCTTGATGACAATGTGATTGATATCAGCATCACGCCAAACCGTGGTGACTGCTTCAGTATTCGTGGTATTGCACGTGAAATTGGTGTGATTAACCAACTCCCTGTGACTGCACCATTGATTACAGAAGTGGCTGCAACAATTACTGATGAGAAGAAAGTTGTTGTTGAAACTGATGGTTGCCCACGCTATTTAGGTCGAGTGATCAAAAACGTTAATACCAAAGCACCAACTCCTGAGTGGATGGAGCGTGCATTAGCTCGTGCAGGCATTCGTCAGCACAGTATTTTGGTCGATATTACCAACTACGTTTTAATGGAATTGGGTCAACCTTTACATGCATTCGATGGCGGTAAAGTTGAAGGTTCTGTTCGTGTACGCCAAGCAACAGCAGCAGAAAAATTAACGTTGTTGAATGAACAAGAAGTTGAATTATCTGAAAACGTGATGGTGATTGCGGATGATCAAAAAGCTTTGGCGATTGCAGGAATCATGGGTGGCCTAAGTTCAGCGGTTTCTGATGATACCACAGAAATTTTCCTTGAGTCGGCGTTCTTTGATCAACTCTATATCGCAGGTCGTGCACGTAGTTTTGGTTTGCATACTGATGCATCTCAGCGTTATGAACGCGGTGTAGACTTTGAATTGCCGATGACGGCAATGCACCGTGCTTCTCAGCTTATCGCTGATTTAGCTGGTGGTGAGTTTGGTCCAATTACTGTTGCTGAAAAAGTAGAGCTATTACCAAAACGTGAAGCCATTGAACTGAACCAAGCGCAAGTCGATCAACTGCTTGGTTATAAAGTTGAATCTGCATTTATTACCGATGCTTTAACGCGTTTGGGTTGCAATGTCACTGTGAAAGCAGAAGGTGAGTGGACAGTTGTACCGCCATCACACCGCTTTGATATGGCGATTTATCAAGACCTCATCGAAGAAGTAGCACGTATTCACGGTTACGACAATATTCAAATCAGCTTGCCAGTGATTGATGTCAAACTGGCGAAATACCAAGACCAATTTGAATTGGTTCAGTTACGTCAAACTGCAGTGGCTTTGGGTTATCAAGAAGCAATTAGCTTTAGCTTTGCAGATGCGAAACTAGAGAAACAATTGAATCCACAGGTTCAACCACTAGCGCTTGCAAACCCGATTTCTAGCGACCTTGCAGTGATGCGTTCAACCTTATTATCAAGTTTGATCCCATGTGTGCAATACAACGTGAACCGTCAGCAAAATCGTGTGCGTTTCTATGAGCTTGGTCTACGTTTTGATTATCAAGGTGCGAACAGCATTCATGATCTTAAACAGATCCCAACATTTGCACTGGTTGCAACAGGTTCACGTACGACTGAATCTTGGCATGGTAAAGCACAGCCAATGGATTTCTTTGACTTTAAAGGCGATGTAGAAGAGATTTTAAATTCTGCACGTTTAAATGTTGAATATGTACGTTCAGAGCGTACCTGGTTGCATCCAGGTCAATCTGCTGAAATCTTAGTCAATGGTCAATCAATTGGTTACTTCGGTCGTTTACACCCATCTTTAGAAGATGAGTTGGATTTGGCGACTACTTGGGTCGCTGAATTAGATCAATCGGCTGTTTTGCAAACTTATGTATCTAATTTTACAGAATTATCACGTTTTCCGTCGGTTCGACGTGATATTGCGCTTTTAATTAGTGATAAGATTAATGTTAGTGAAATTCAGCAACTTATCGAAAAAACCGGCGGTGAGCTTTTAGACGCAGTTTGGTTATTCGATGTGTACACTGGTCAAGGTGTCGAAGAAGGCAAGCGCTCATTGGCGTTTGCAATTCAATGGCAACATCCAACACGTACATTAGAAGATGCTGAAATCAAAACCGGTATGGATAACATACTTCAGGTGTTGGAAAACACTTACCAGGCGACATTGAGGGCTTCATGACAGCATTAACAAAAGCAGAAATGGCTGATCATTTAAGTGAGCTCACGAGTTTAAACCGTCGTGAAGCAAAACAAATGGTCGAGTTATTCTTCGATGAGATTAGCCAAGCGCTAATCTCTGGGGAACAAGTTAAACTCTCAGGTTTCGGTAACTTTGAGTTGCGTGATAAACGTCAACGCCCAGGCCGTAACCCGAAAACGGGTGAAGAAATTCCGATTTCTGCCCGTCGTGTAGTGACCTTCCGTGCGGGACAAAAATTCCGTCAACGTGTTGGAAATGAGCAGATCAATTGATCTGCTTTTTTTTCCTTTGATTTAGGAGGCGCAGTGCTCATCATCTATCGCACAATTCATGTTGAAGAATATTCGTTTTAAAGTGAGACGATATACTTGAGTTGAGTTGAGTTGTCGTAGAGGTTGATTGTGGCTTTCCTTTAGCTAAATTGTCAGTTTTTATTTTTCAATAAGCATAGGCTTAGTATTTTGAATTTTAGCTCTTTTTATGAACTAGGGTTTAAAGTTTGAGGCAATAAAAAAGAGAGCCAAAGGGCTCTCTTTTTGTGCTGAATAATCGGTTAGATTATTGAGCTTCAGAAGCAGCAGCAGTAGCTTCAGATGCAGCAGCAGTAGCTTCAGATGCAGCAGCAGTAGCTTCAGAAGCAGCAGCAGAAGCTTCAACAGCAGCAGCGTCAGACGCAGCAACTACTTCAGAAGCAGCAGCTTCAGATGCAGCAGCAGGAGCAGCTTCTTCAGTTTTTTTAGCACAACCAACGAAAGCTAAAGTAGTAGCAACTGCAGCAGCAATAGCGATTTTTTTGAATAACATGGCATCACTCTCTAAAATATGAGATTAAAAAATAACCTGCGTTAGTCTGTTGTGTGCTTTTATTATGCCTAATTTGAATAGGTATTAAAAATGCATAGAGCAGTCTAACTGGTCTGCGTGTATGCTATCACTGAGTATTTTGAAATGCTACTAGTGACTTTGAAAAAACCGTTAAAAATAGGTGAAAAACGGCCATTTTTTAACAGAAAATAACAATTAAGAGAAAGTTTTATATTGGCGAAATAGCAAATAAACTACTAAAAAGAATAGGGTTTTTTAAAATATATTTTTTATAATCATAAACTTGAAAATAAGTTTACATGGAAATCCATCAAATGTTTCTTTGTGTAACTAAAGTCAACCAAATAAAAAAGCCATCGTTATAGATGGCCTTTTCAGTCAAAAATTCAACTTAGTTGGATGCTTTACGTTTCATTTGATCGAAGAAATCATCATTGGTTTTGGTTTCTTTCATGCGATCAAGCAAGAATTCCATCGCTGCAAGTTCGTCTTGTGTATGAAGCAATTTACGTAAAATCCAAACTTTACGTAGGTTATCTTCAGACATCAAACGCTCTTCACGACGTGTACCTGATTTTTTGATGTTCATCGCAGGGAACACGCGTTTTTCAGCAATACGACGGTCTAGGGTAATTTCTTGGTTACCTGTACCTTTGAATTCTTCGTAGATCACTTCATCCATCTTACTACCAGTTTCAATCAACGCAGTTGAGATAATTGTCAGTGAACCACCTTCTTCAATATTACGTGCTGCACCGAAGAAACGTTTTGGACGTTCTAAAGCATGGGCATCCACACCACCAGTAAGAACTTTACCAGATGAAGGGATTACAGTGTTGTAAGCACGTGCTAAACGAGTAATTGAGTCAAGCAAAATCACTACATCTTTTTTGTGTTCAACAAGACGTTTAGCTTTTTCAATCACCATCTCTGCAACTTGTACGTGACGAGCTGGTGATTCATCGAATGTCGAAGCAACCACTTCACCACGAACAGTACGTTCCATTTCTGTTACTTCTTCAGGACGTTCGTCAATCAGAAGGACAATCAAGAAACATTCAGGATTGTTACGAACAATCGACTGAGCGATGTTTTGTAACAACATGGTTTTACCCGCTTTTGGCGGTGCAACGATAATTGAACGTTGACCTTTACCAATCGGAGCAACCAAGTCAACCACACGCGCAGTTAAGTCTTCTGTTGTACCATTACCTAATTCCATTACCAATTGTTCGGTTGGAAATAAAGGTGTTAAGTTTTCGAAAAGAATCTTATTACGTGAGTTTTCGGGTGTGTCGTAGTTAATTTGATTAACTTTTAATAATGCAAAGTAACGTTCGCCTTCTTTAGGTGGACGAATCGTACCTGTAATAGTGTCACCAGTACGAAGGTTGAAGCGACGGATTTGTGATGGGCTCACATAGATATCGTCAGGGCCGGCTAGGTAAGAACCCGCTGCAGAGCGTAAGAAACCAAAGCCGTCCGACAGAATTTCTAGAACGCCATCACCAAAAATCTCTTCGCCGTTCATTGCGTGGCGCTTTAAGATGGCAAAAATAATATCTTGCTTACGGTTACGAGCCATTCCTTCGAGGCCCATAAACTCGGCAATCTTGATGAGTTCGCCAATCGGTTTTTTCTTGAGTTCGGTTAAGTTCATAGGTGGTCAGATAGAATCTAAAATTCTGAGGTACAGGTTGGAAAAGGGAGCAACAAATGTGCCGCGATCATGCAAGAAACGATAGCAATTGGTTTGCACAAAACAATTCAGAGATCTGATTCGTTATATGAAGAGAGATGTGAAAAACAATTCTGTTGCCGAGCGGCATTTTATGTGTTGTGTTGTAAGAAAATGACAGGATTTGAGATCCTTAATTTCTTGAGTAAACAATATAAGAGAGAACGCAGCATTTGTCAATTTATCAACCAAAAAAATACGCTGTGTAAAACAGCGTATTTTCGAGTGTTTTTATCGAAAAAATATTAGATGTTTTCTTCGATGAAAGCTGTCAATTTAGATTTTGGTGCTGCACCGACTTGAGTTGCTACAACTTCGCCGTTTTTAAACATTAATAATGCAGGAATGTTACGGATGTTGTAGTTTACAGCTGTTTGTTCGCAAGAAGTTACGTCTACTTTAACGATTTTAACTTTGCCTTCAAACTCAGTTGAAAGTACTTCAAGTACAGGTGCAATGGCTTTACAAGGAGCACACCAACCTGCCCAGAAATCTACAAGTACAGGAGTATCAGACTCTAGTACATCGGCTTGGAAGTTTTCATCAGTTGTATTTACGATATTGCCAGACATGGATTTTGCTCCGGAATTAATTTTTAAGTTGACTCTATGTTTATAAGTATTACATAGCCAACTATAACAATGTAGGGGGTTATGTAAATTTTCGACCTGAATGGCGAGTTTGTCTAATGGATGATCACGATGCCGATGATCGTGTATGACTATCATTGCTTCAGATAAAAAATCGATAAGTTCCGCCCGAACTACTCATAAATGGCTTTTAAATTACATGTATGTGAATTAATCTAAGCACAATTCTGAACAGGTTTTTTTGAATAATGTCTGATTTTTTGATTGATGAAGAATTACTTGCTGCTATCGATATGGGATCGAACAGCTTCCACTTGGCTATCGCACGCGTAGACCATGGTGAAGTGAAAAAAGTTGCATCAATGTCAGAAAAAGTACAGCTTGCCGCAGGTCTAGACGAAAATAAAAATTTGACTGAAGCCGCACAGCAACGAGGATTAGCCTGCCTAGCACGTTTTGTGGGGCGTTTAAATCCTGTACAAGCTAACCGTTTACGTATTGTGGCGACTAATGCCTTGCGTCAAGCAAAAAATGGTCATGAATTTATTCAAAAAGCCGCTGAGATTTTACCAAAACCAATTGAAATCATTGCTGGTCGTGAAGAAGCCCGTCTAATTTATTTAGGGGTTTCACATACTATGGCAAATAGTGGTCGCCGCCTTGTGATTGATATCGGTGGGGGGTCAACAGAGTTGATTATTGGTGAAGAGTTTGAACCGATTCATACAGAATCTGTGCAAATGGGCTGTGTCGCTTTTACCAAAGCGTTTTTTGCTGATGGTGAAATTAACCTGAAAAGTTTTGATAAAGCGGTAAATGCTGCTCGCAAGGAAATCGCAGGCATTGCCAACACTTATAAAGCTGCAGGCTGGGATACTGTTGTCGGTTCAAGTGGCACGATCAAAGCGTGTCGTCAGATTTGTGTCAATATGGGCTGGAGCAACGATCAGGAAGAACTGACACGTGACGGTTTATTTAAACTCAAAGATAAATTGCTTAAATATAAGCATGTCAATGAAATGGAATTTGATGGTCTAAAAGAAGACCGTCGAGCAGTTTTGCCAGCCGGCATTGCCATTTTGTATGCCGTCTTTGATGTGCTGAATATCGATAAATTGGTTTATTCTGATGGCGCGTTACGTGAAGGCGTGATGTACGACCTATTGGGACGTTTCCAACATGAAGATGTTCGTGACCGTTCTGTACATGCGTTGATGGGTCGCTACAACGCAGATATGAAACAAGCTGAACGTGTGGTAAATACCGCTCAACAACTGTTTAATGGTGTGGCGACCGCACTGAATTTGACCAGTGATGACAGTGATTTACTGCGTCGTGCAGCGTATTTGCATGAAATTGGCTTAGCGATCAGTCATAGTGGATACCATCGTCATGGTGCTTATTTACTGCAACATTCGGATATTCCGGGTTTCTCACAAATTGATCAAAATCATTTGTCGCATTTAGTGGCGCATCATCGTCGTAAGTTACGCAGTGATGCACGTGTCGATGTGATGAAAGTCGGTGGTAACAAACTTGTTTACTTATGTCTATTGCTTCGTTTAGCAGTTTTATTAAATCATAGTCGCAGCGATGAGATGCTTCCTGCCATTGAATTAAGCGTGGACAATGCGCAACAATGGCAACTTAGTGTTTCTGGTGATGCCAAACAGTGGCCTTTGTTGGTTGCAGACTTGCATGATGAGCAAGTGCAATTTAAGCATTGGGATATTGAACTGAATATCCAGTCGGAACAATTTATCAATTAACAGACCAGTTAAGTTAGGGATAATGATCGACCTATGAAAAATAAAGCAGCTCAATCTAAAGCCTGGACTACGGTTCAGATCGCACGTCATCCTGAACGTCCGCAGTTTTTGGATTATGTTGGCGAAATTTTTACAGAGTTCGATGCTTTGCACGGTGACCGCCTATTTGGTGATGACGGTGCGATGATTGGTGGTTTGGCTCGTTTAGATGGTCAGCCTGTGATGATCGTAGGTCAGCACCGTGGTCGTAGTACACGTGAAAAATTACAGCATAATTTTGGTATGAGTAACCCAGAAGGTTATCGTAAAGCGCAGCGTTTATTGGATATGGCGGAGCGTTTTAATCTGCCAGTCTTTACCTTTATTGATACCATGGGTGCGTACCCAGGTGTGGGTGCAGAAGAACGTGGTCAGGCTGAAGCGATTGCAACCAGCTTAGCTCAGCTTTCTTCACTCAAAGTGCCTGTAGTGGCAACGGTATTGGGTGAAGGTGGTTCGGGTGGTGCGCTCGGTATTGGCGTAGCTGACCGTGTGATTATGCTATCTCACAGTATTTATTCAGTGATTTCACCTGAAGGCTGTGCATCTATTTTGTGGAAAACTGCAGAAAAAGCAGAACAAGCAAGTGAAGCATTGGCATTGACGGCAGATAAATTGCAGAAGATGGGCATTGTAGAATACGTGGTGGACGAAGCGGAAGGCGCACATTTAAACCCTGAAAAAGTCATGCAGGATTTGAAAGTGGTCTTGAAGCAAGCTCTAGAAGAACTGCAACCAATGGATGCAAACGAACGATGCGAAGCGCGTTACCAGCGTTTAATGAAGTTTGGCAGCGACAATTTAGGGCTGATTGCTTAAGTCAAATTCAGGCGCTGCCTGAACAAAGCCGATTTTTAATAGGATGTAGTGGTGGCATGGACTCCATGTTGCTGCTGCATCTTATGTCGTTTTTGTGCCCTGAAAAAATACGGGTGATTTATATTGATCACCAATTACAAGATTGTAGTCATGCTTGGGGCGAATTTGTACGTGCTCAATGTAAAGCGCTGAATTTGCCATTCATCATACAAAAAGTTCAGGTTGCGCAAGGTAACCTTGAAAATCAAGCACGCTCGGCCCGCTATCAAGCCTTTCGCCAACATTTACAAGCAGATGAAATATTGGTACTCGCACATCATCAGCAAGATCAGGCGGAGACATTGATGTTGCGGCTACTTTCAGGTGCTGGTGTCCATGGCCTTGCTGCGATGAAAAAAATCGATGCGCGTGAAGATTTTATTTTATGGCGTCCCCTATTAGATCTTTCACGTGAGCAAATTTGCCAATGGGCAGCACAGCTGCATGTGCAAAATATTCAAGACCTCACCAATTTTGATACCGACTATGACCGTGCGTGGAGTCGTGAAATTTTGTGGCCACTACTCAGTGAGCGATTTCCTAAAATGCAGCAAGCTCTGAGCCGAACCAGTTACTTGATGCAAGATGCTGATGAAATTTTATATGAGGTGTTGCAGCAAGATTTAGCGGCCTGTGGTTCATCGCAAATGTTATCTTTGGCTGCTTTACAACAGCTCAGTCAGGCACGTCAGCGTCAGTTGTTATCGCACTGGATGAAAGGTGAGGGGCAATATCGTCCAAGTTTTGAAATGGTACAGCGTTTATTTTCAGAAGTGATTGGCTCACGCGAAGACTCGCAAGCGGCATTACACTGGAATGGATTTTATTATCTGCGCTTTCAACAGCAACTTCATCGGATTGCCAAAGCGGAATATCTGCCAACTGAACCCATTCAAGAGGTTGAGGTTGTAACTTGTGTTGCAGGTCAGTGCCTCAAGTTGCCTGCAGGACATTTTGTGATTCAACCCTCAGAGGTTGGCTTATCACCAGAATTATTGGGGCAGCAACTGCAGATTCGCCCACGCCTTGGCGGAGAAAAAATTCATTTATATGGTCGTGTCGGAAGTTGGCCTTTG
Source organism: Acinetobacter sp. P37 (assembly GCF_057480965.1). Classification (NCBI taxonomy): domain Bacteria; kingdom Pseudomonadati; phylum Pseudomonadota; class Gammaproteobacteria; order Moraxellales; family Moraxellaceae; genus Acinetobacter; species Acinetobacter sp. P37. The sequence goes on from NZ_JBLIYY010000014.1 coordinate 76,975, forward strand.
AAAAAAGCCATTCAGCAGGCGCAAATTTTTCCATGGCAGCGTCATACTATTCAAATATTAAGCCGAGATAATGTTATGCTAGGCGTCTTTACGCCTCAGGGCTTTTGGTTGGCGCAGTCTGAATTTTGTACTCAAGCTGGCTGGCAACCGACATTATCTCTTAACGCTAAATCTGCAATATCGGATCTTCAATCATGAGCGCAATTCTAAATTGTAATATCAGTTTCATTGGTGGCGGCAACATGGCACAGGCTTTAATTGGTGGCCTAATTGCACGTGGTGTCCCGACTACACGTATTACAGTTTCAGATCCCGTAGAAAAAGTACGTGAGCTTTTGGCTGAAAAAGATTTGCATGTGACGGATGATAATGTTGTAGCAATTCGAGATGCGGATATTGTTCTTTTTGCCGTTAAACCTCAGGTGTTGGCTAAAGTTTTGGCACCATTACAAGGGTTGCTAGAAGGGAAGTTGGTGATTTCAATTGTTGCAGGTGCGGAAATTGCAACGATTTCAAAACTATTAGGTACAGAGCGTATTGTTCGTGTCATGCCAAACACACCTGCTTTAGTTCAAACCGGTGCGCATGGTTTGTATGCAGGTGAAGCGGTTTCGGCTGAAGATCGTGATCTTGCAAGTCAAGTTTTGGCTTCAACGGGTTTAACACTTTGGGTAAACTCAGAAGCGCAGATTGACGCAGTAACAGCTGTTTCTGGCTCAGGTCCTGCATACTTTTTCTATATGATGGAAAGTATGATCCGTGCAGGTAAAAACATGGGTTTGGATGAAAAAGTGGCTACAGCACTAACCTTGCAAACTGCATTGGGCGCTGCACAAATGGCGATTACCAGTGCCAACAGTCCTGCGGAGTTACGTAAAAATGTAACCTCTCCAAACGGTACCACACAAGCTGCGATTGAAGTATTTGATCGTGCTCAAATTTCACAAAATATTCAGGCCGCTTTAGCCGCAGCGCAAAAGCGTAGCCAAGAGTTGGCACAAGAGTTAAGCGAAAGCACCAAATAATTCGATTTGATTTAGGAAAGTTCAAGTATGGGCTCTGCTCAAATTTTTGGAATCATTATTAACGTTGCAATTTTGCTCGTATTTTTCCGTTTTTTAATGCAGCTTGCTGCCGTGAGTCCATATAACCCTGTGGTTTTGGCAACAGCAAAAGCAACAAAAATTGTCGATATCTTTAGCCGAATTTTCCCAACTTTGGCCAAAGGTCGAGTGAATACTGCAGCTTTGGTGTTGGTGGTGATTCTGTATTTGTTAAAAATGTTTGGTTTGATGTATTTGTCTGGCGTGGCAGTGAATAGCCCATTCCATTTGATCATTATGACCTTTGTGACCATGATTCAGGATTTAATCCGTTTCTGTCGTTACTTAATTATTGCATCGATTATTTTGAGTTGGGTGGTGATGTTTAGTCAGTCACGTTCGCCTTATATTGAAGTGGTTCAAGAGTTGGCAGAACCGCTACTTGCGCCATTCCGTCGTATTCTTCCAAATATGGGGATGATTGACTTGTCACCAATTTTTGCGATTTTGGCATTGTTGGTTGCGGAAACCATTATGAAGCAAGTCGCAATTGCATTATTGACTGGTCTTTAATCTGAGCTAAGACGAGTTAAATTAAAAAGGACGCCGAGGCGTCCTTTTTTTGTGGATTTAATATGAGGTGTAAAACAAGATATTTATACTAACTAATAAACATCTCACCTCCATCCAACCTTCCTCCTAGAGGGAGAAAGGCGTGAATGAATTAGTGTGCTTCGTCCCAGTTATTACCTTGACCGACTTCAACAATCAGTGGAACGGAAATTTTCAACACAGATTGCATCACTTCAGTCAGTTGGGCAGACAGTTCATCGGCAATTGCAGCATCAACTTCAAACACCAATTCATCGTGTACTTGCAGTAACATTTTGGCTTGATCTTTCGGTAAGATTTTATCGACTGCAATCATGGCCAGTTTAATGATATCCGCCGCAGAACCTTGTAGCGGCGCATTAATCGCTGCACGTTCAGCGCCTTGTTTCACCATTTTGTTGCTCGCCATAATGTCAGGTGTATACAGACGACGACCTAAAATAGTTTCCACAAAACCTTGTTCACGTGCGACTTGGCGAGTACGCTCCATATATTCCAAAACACCAGGGTAGCGTTGGAAGTATTTACCAATATAGTTACGTGACTCTTCACGAGTGAAACCTAGCTGACGAGTCAAACCAAATTCAGACATACCATAGAGCAGACCGAAGTTCACCGCTTTGGCTTGACGACGTTGGTTGCTAGTCACTTCGTCGAGTGGAATTCCCAAAACTTCTGCCGCAGTACGTTTATGTACATCTTGCCCATGATTGAAGGCATCGACCAATGCATGATCTTGCGAGAAATGCGCCATTAAACGTAATTCGATTTGCGAATAATCGGCTGCCAATAAAATGCGACCTTCAGGTGCAATAAAGGCTTTACGGATTTGACGTCCAATATCTTCACGGACAGGAATATTCTGTAAGTTTGGATCGGTAGATGACAAACGACCTGTAGCCGTTAAAGCTTGGTGGTAACTGGTATGCACACGATGTGTGTCATTATTCACTTGCTTTAATAGACCGTCGGTATAGGTGCTTTTCAGTTTAGATAGACCACGATATTCCAAAATTAAGTCGGTAATCGGATGGTCGATTTTTTCTAACACACTTTCACTGGTACTGTACTGACCTGTAGAAGTTTTCTTACCGCCTTTTAAACCTAATTTATCAAACAGAATCTCACCAACTTGTTTTGGTGAGCTGACATTGAAGCTTTGACCCGCAAGATCTGTAATTTCGGTTTCTAAATTTAGAATGGTATTGGCAAATTCCACACCAAGTTGGTCGAGGAAGTTCATATCTAGCTCAATGCCGTTTTCTTCCATAGAGGTTAGAACACGGGCAACCGGCATTTCAATATTGTGCAAAATATTGATCAGCTCCGGGTGAGTTTGTAACTTCTTATCGAGTACCTCATATAGACGATAGGTCACATGGGCATCTTCTGCCGCATAATGGGCTGCAGTTTCAAGCTCAATTTGGTTAAAGGTCTTTTGTTTTGCACCTTTGCCCGCCACTTGTTCGAACGTCGTAGTGAGATGACTTAAATACAAACGTGCGACGTCATCCATCCCATGACGTGTAGCCACAGAGTTAAGGACATAAGAGGCCAACATGGTATCGAAATACCAACCTGCCAAATGAATGCCATGATTTTCTAAGACATGTGCGTCATATTTGAGATGATGACCAATTTTTTGTACGTCATTATCTTCAAGTAAAGGTTTGAGTTGATTCAGGATCGTGTCACGATCAAGTTGTTGCGGCGCACCTTCATAATCATGCGCAAGCGGCACGTAATAGGCATCATGTGCATCTAAAGCCACCGAGAAACCCACAATCTGTGCCACGCGGTAGTCGAGGCTAGTGGTTTCAGTATCAAAGGCAAAACGCTTTTCAGTACTTAGACGTTTAAATAACACATCCCAATCTTCTTGAGTCAATACCGTGTGATAACGTGCTTCACCAAGTAAGTCATCAACACTGGTTTTGTCCGCTTGATCTTCCACTTCAGGTGCATTGGCTACAGTCGCCGTGGTGTTAATGGCTTTGGCTGCTTGTTTGTAGGTTGCACCATTGGGGTTGTTCGGATGATCTAAAGACTGCAGTTGGTTACGAAATTCTAGTTCCGTATATAAATCACGAAGTGCTGGAATATTTGGATCGGCAAGTTTCAGATCTTCGTATTTAAGGCCCATGTCGAGGTCACAAACGATGCTCGCCAGTTGGTGGTCAAGAGCAATCCCTTCTACATTATCTTTAATGTTTTGACCGACTTTACCTTTAATGCTGTCGACATTTTCTAAAATGCCGCCAATCGATCCGTACTCGGTTAAAAGTTTCGCTGCTGTTTTTGCGCCAACACCGGGTACACCACGGATGCCGTCAGAGGCATCGCCCATCAGCGTGAGGTAGTCAATGATTTGATTCGGCCACACCCCAAATTTTTCAAAAACGCCTTGAACGTCCATCGGTTTGTCTTTGAAGCTATCTTCTAAAGTGACACGCTCAGTAACGAGCTGTGCCATGTCTTTGTCACCAGTGGAGATCAAAACTTGATGACCGGCTGCTTCAGCGCGTTTGGCTAAAGTTCCGATAATGTCATCGGCTTCAGCGCCTGGCAACATATGTAGTGGAATCCCTAGAGCACGAATTAACGCATGAAGATATGGAATTTGTTGTGATAATTCTTCCGGCATCGCAGGACGGTCACCTTTATAGATCGGGGACAATTCATGACGGAAGGTTGGTTCAGGTGTATCGAAAATAACGGCCATGTGCGTCGGTTGGATACGACGCATTAATTTTTGGATGGCAGAAATGGCACCTCGGATTGCATTGGTATGCAAACCGGTTGAAGTGGTTAATGGTGGCAGTGCATGGTAAGCACGAAATAAAAAGTATGAGCCATCGACCAAGACAAATGGTGGCATTGATAATTTCCTAATCCTAAAAACGGTTTTATTGTACGTGATTTTTTGCCCGCACGCAGAGTCTAGATTGTATATGTAACTTACCGAATCACTGATGAATAGTTTTAATCCATCGGTCAGGCTCATGTATCATCAAAACATTCAGGAAAATGACGAAGCAGGTATGCTGAAACAGAATAATGAAATCAAGATGATTTGGTTGATGACGCTGATCATGGTGGGGATCGGGGCATGGTACTTAGATGTCCGTATCCTGAGTTATATCAGCGGCATTGGTTTTATGCTCAGTGTGATGAATTATGTCGATGATTTACAGCACGGCGCTGATGCACTGAGTTCATCAAAACAACCATTTCAAGTGACATCAAAGGTTCCGTTATATATTGCATCGTTATTAACGGTCGTTGGACTGTTAACAGAATTGGGTTATTTGGTTGCGATCGGGATTAGCCTGTGGGTCTATTTTTTTCTGCGTTGGCTGAAACGATTAGAACGTCAGCTGCATCTATTGCAAGGACAGGTGCTTCATTCGCAATCCAGCCAAACGGCTACTTCAATATCAGCGTCGACAATAGACCGTCCTGAAAATTTTGATTCTGACAATACACCATCTGTACATCCCGCGACGGCAGTTGGTACAGCTAGACATCAGGCATCATTCAATTCAATGCCTTCTAATACACCATCCAAGTCTGCGCCAAATCTATCTAGTCAAATTCAGCAATGGCTTTTCCAAGGCAATCCCGTGTTAAAAGTGGCGGTATTGGTCTTGGTGATTGGCGTGGTGCTATTACTCAGATTTGCCACAGAGCATTGGCAACTAAGCTTGGCCATGAAACTGCTGATCGTAAGCTTGATCAGTGCTGGTATTGTGGGACTGGGTTTTTTGCTGCAAACCAAAAACCGCAGTTTTGCCTTAGCGCTAGAAGGTCTAGGTCTTGCAGCGCTGTTTTTGACTTTATTTTTTGCCTATTACAATGTCGTCATTCCGGGCTTTGGCATAGCTTGTCTATTATATGCTGCACTTATGGCATTGACGATTTGGCTCAGTCTGAAACAACAGTCGGTAGAACTGGCAATTATGGCAATGCTGATCGCCTATCTTGCGCCATTTACCTTGCCTGTTCGTGATGCAACTGCAACGGAATTTATTGCCTATTATCTTGTAATTAATCTGGCTGTTGCGGTCATGAGTACATTAAGACCGTGGAAATATCTGAATCAAATCGCTTTTTTGATGACGGTGATTATGGGTGGAGGATATGCTTTTTACCACGGATACACCACCGAACGTCAGATGATGAGCGTGTTGGTTTTAGCTCACGCTGCGATTTTTATTTGGCTCGGTTTTCGTTTTAGTCAGTTATTGGCGAAACAAGATCTTGCGCATTTTCAGCTTAAACTTGCCTTGGATATTGCACTGATTTTTGCCGCACCAGTGCTTGCTTATCTGGCATTGTATTTGATGTATTTTGAGGAAACGGTATGGCAGGCGGGGTATAGCCTGTTATTCGCAGCGCTTTTTGCCGCACTGTATAGCATCAGTAAACGTAGTGCTGTGATCCCACTGATTGCACAAAGTTATTTGAGTTTGACCTTAATATTCTTGGCATTGATTCCACCGATAGTATTGAAAGAGCAGTGGAGTGTGGTTGGTTGGGCAGTTGAAGGTGCTTTGATATTTATATATGCCCTATACAAGCAGTCCAATATCAGCCGTTATTTAGGCATGGCGCTCTTGGTGATGGCGGGTTGTTCAAGTCTGTATTATTTGGTTCAACTGCCACATTTCCCTGCACAGATGTATTGGGGCGTGTGTTTGAGCTATTTGGCGGCCATTATCATGACGCATGCTGTTCCTGTATTTCATAAACAGCTTTCAAGTTCGAGTATTGCCTTTCAATGTGTGCAAATGCTCTCAGCAACCACCATGCTCATCATGTTGCTCTTAGATTGGTTGCAGACTAGCCATCAATTGGCCTTGAGTTTATTGATTGTCAGTGTGGCCTATCTGTTGGTAAATGAAGGCTTGTTAAAACGAAAAGCTTCGTGGAGTTGGTCCATCATTAAGTGGACCGGTCTAGTGCCTGTTTATGTGATGGGGCTGTACCAAGTTATTTCAGTGAGTGAGAACGGTCAGTTACTTTGGCATTCAACGATGGCGCAGATTTATTTTGCATTCGCTGGGCTGAGCTTGACGCTGCTTTGGCTACGACCATTACTCGGTGTGCGTGAAGAGAAAGAATGGGTCAGTTTCGGAATTTTGAGCAGCTTGGCGTGGACCAGTCTGACGCTGATACCCAGTATGCCGTATATCAGTGTGGTAATTTTGCCGCTGATATTTTGTGCATGGTGTTATTGGCAAGCGCAGCAACCGGCCTGGAAAATGTTTTGGCAAGCGCGTAGCAGTTTGTTTTTGGCTTTAAGTTGGATCATTAGTTCGCAATTATTTAGTCAGCAGGCCTTTGTGGGATATGTCTTGCCGATACTGAATCCTTTTGATGCAGTGAGTTTGCTGTTGTTAGCGGCTTTTTTATGGATGTTGAATCAACAGTTAAAAGCTGGTTTAGATCGTAGCTTGGCTGCCGTGTTGAGTGTCCTAGGGCTACTTTGGTTAAGTAGCTATGTTGTGCTACGTGCCTTACATATGTATCTGGATACGCCTTATAACAGTTTAGATATTTGGAGCGATGCGACCGTTCAACTAAGTTTTACCGTGCTGTGGGTGTTATTGGCTTTAGTGAGTATGCGCTTTGCCACTCAGCGCCAATTACGTTCAGTTTGGCTACTTGGTGGCAGTATTTTGGTCTTGGTGACGTTGAAATTGGTCTTGCTGGATTTATCTCATGTCGGCACTCTCATGAGAGTAATTTCATTTATGGCCGCAGGTTTTGCCATGCTTTTGATTGCCTATATTGCCCCTATGCCGAATGACAAGGTTGAACCATGATGAAATTCTTAAAGGTACGAGATCACTAAGCTGTACAGGTCGATGGCTATAAAAGTACATGATAAAAAAAACCTGCACATTTGAAGATATGCAGGGCCTTTCATATCAAGTCGATAGACCATTATTTAAGTTGAGGCTCTCGTTGAATCTCTTGTGCATTGGCATATTGATCGACGTCAGCATCGCTTGCTTGTGTAGAAAGCGGGTGGTCAACAAAACCCATTTTTGGTACAGGAATTTCAATTTTATTTTCGACAAAAGCATTACGAATCCGTTCCTGCATTTCATCACGGACTTTTAGGAAATTCTCTCTTTGACACCAAATAGCAAAAAGCAGCTCAATGGAAGATTCACGAAAGGCAGTGACGGTCACGGCAGGTTTAGGATCGGCCAAGACCAATGGATATTTACTAACGGCATCTAATAAAACTTCACGGACTTTGATGATGTCTTCATGAAAGTTAATCGCAAGGGTAATTGGAATGCGCCGTATTGGAAACTTAGACAAGTTATGTACAGGCGCGCGAATCAGTTGTTCATTCGGCAAACGGACATAGACATTGTCCTGCGTAAGTAATTTGACCGACAGTAAATCAATCGAGATCACTTCACCTTCAATAGTATGCCCACGAATCAGTGTCAATTGAATGGTATCACCAACTTCAAAAGACCCTTCACCGATCAAGAACATCCCGCTGATCAGGTTGGATGCGGACGTTTGCGAGGCAAAACCCAGTGCGACCGTTAAAATACCTGCCGCACCCAAGAAGACGCTGAGTTTAAAGCCGGCTTCTTTTAAACTTGCCATCACAAAGATTAAAAAGATGAAATAGAAAATCCCGCGACGCCAAACCAACTGCTGATGAGCATTGAAACGCATACCCACAGTACGAATAAAGGTATTCGAGATAAAACGGGCAATCAGAAAGCCGATGACTGCCAATAAAACAGCCACCAATAATTCTGTCAGCCGATCAGTATTGAGATTGGCGACCATTCCTTTTAGGCTGCTGGTGATTTCTGTCGAAATATTTAAATCTGCCATGGCTCGCCCTTAGAAAAATGAATCAAACATATTGAACAGCACATTGGCTGACTCGCGTGGCGGATGTAGATAAACAACGTCACCCGCTTGTGGTGGTGTACGGTTTTCAATTTTGACCCGCGGCGGTTTGTCATGACCTTCATGGACGACCCGAATTTGTGAAGTCCATAAACGTCCCGTACTTTCACTATAAAATAATGGCAAAGCCGGTACAGGGACATTCATTCGGTCAAAACGAATCTGTTGATTACTCACGTTATGAAACTCAATAGGGGTTACAGCACGAAAAGCACGAGGTTTGAGTTGTTTAAGTTCTGTACGACCATCAACTGCTGTGGCATAGCAAATTTCACCCATTCGATGATTCGGACCAAACCAGGTATCTTTTGGTAGAATAACAGGTATATCAAACAAGGGTTCTCTAAGACCTTCGACAAAGCCGGCAATCCACAGCGGTGTACTGATATATAGCGTTCCGCGTTGTCCGGCTGGAATATAAATCGGATCGACCGGTTTAATCACCACTGAACGATCTGCCAAACGTGGCATGATTTGAATTTTGTCATGCGTCTGGCGGAACATATAACGTTCCATTTTAATGGGTTGTGGAAAACCAAATTCAGGGTCTTGTATCGGATGCCATTGTTGCTCATAGTCAAACTGAAAGGTTGGGCGATGGTATTCCATACGCCACTCTTGCATGCCGCGCGTCACCCGGAACAATAAAGACCCAAACTGCCAACTGCGCGGGTGATTCAGTTCAAATTGATATTCCCCCCACCATTTACGTTTTGGGGATTCCTTTTCAGTCAAATCATTTTCTAATGGCAATGCGTATATCCCTTGTCCTGATAAATCCTAAAAACAGACTTCACGCTGTCAGATGCTTAGAGTACACTCAAAACAACTTTTTTCATCATTATAATGCGTGATGCAAGTACTTAAACAATTACAAATACCATATAGTTTTGCCAAACGTCATGGCGTATTGCTTCGATATGAGGGTGATCAAGCTTTTATTGTACGTCGTGACAGCACGCCACTGCTGGCTTTACAAGAAGCACGTCGCTATTTAGGGCATCCTGCACAATATCAATTATGTAGTGAGCAAGAGTTTAATCAATTACTCAGTGCAAGCTTTGCCGGAGACACCGGTGAGTCTCAACAAGTGGCAGCGGGTCTGGAAGATCATCCTGATTTACTTAGCCTTGCGGACTCTGTACCAGAAGCTGAAGATCTGATGGATCAGGAAGACGATGCACCGATTGTACGGTTAATCAATGCCTTATTGTCTGAAGCGATCCGTGTCGGTGCTTCAGATATTCATATCGAATCTTTTGAAAAAAAGCTGTCTGTCCGCTTACGTGTCGATGGTCAGTTACGTGAAATTGTGCAGCCACGTCGCGAGCTTGCTCCATTGTTGGTGTCACGGATCAAAGTCATGGCCAAACTCGATATTGCGGAAAAGCGAATTCCACAAGATGGTCGTATTTCACTGCGTTTGGCGGGCCGTGAAGTCGATGTTCGTGTATCAACCTTACCGTCTTCGTATGGTGAGCGTGTAGTGATGCGTTTACTCGATAAACAAGCTGGGCGTTTAAATATGACCCATTTGGGCTTGATGCAGCATGACTATGATCGATTGAAACAACTGGTACATCGTCCGCATGGCATTATTTTGGTTACAGGGCCGACGGGTTCGGGTAAAACCACAACCTTGTATGCGGCATTGTCTGATCTAAATGATGGTTCAAAAAATATTTTGACTGCGGAAGATCCAATTGAGTATCAACTTGAAGGGATCGGGCAGACGCAGGTCAATACCAAAGTAGATATGACCTTTGCTCGTGCATTAAAAGCCATGCTCCGCCAAGACCCAGATGTGGTGATGGTCGGGGAGATTCGTGATTTAGAAACTGCTGAAATTGCAGTACAAGCGTCATTAACAGGCCACTTGGTACTTTCAACGCTGCATACCAATACAGCAATCGGTGCGGTGACCCGTCTTAAAGACATGGGGATTGAACCCTTTCTACTGTCAAGCTCATTGATCGGTGTGGTGGCGCAGCGTTTGGTTCGAACCTTGTGCCGTCACTGTGCGACTTGGCATGATGCCGATGATTTTGAAAAAGACTTATTTAAGCATCTCGATGCATCGGCCGAATTAAAATTGCCACAACCTAAAGGCTGCGAACAATGCTCGCATACTGGATTTACAGGGCGTACCGCAATTTATGAAATCGTCCCGATTGATGAGCAAACACGTCGCCTCATCCATGGTAATGCTGCTGAGTTTGAGTTAGAAAATCATGTACGTGCAAATGCGGGTTCAATTCGTGATGATGGATTGCGTAAAGTTTTGGCAGGTAAAACCACCATTGAAGAAGTGCTCAGAGTGACGAATGAAGCGGCTGAATAGTCGGTGTGAATTATAAAAAAAGCCCCGAAGCCTGTGCAAGGACTCGAGGCTTTGCTTTAGTTAATCTTTTCAAAATGAATAACAGCATCGTATGCTTTATCTGTCAGAGTGAGGTGAGTTGCATCACTGAGTTTCATTTCAATGCTATTGCTCTCTTTATATTTCAAAACATCATTATTCACTTCGGCCATACCGGATGAAGCACTAGAAGTGCGCTCAGTATTATTTTTATCGAGCCAAAATTCGTCTTTAATTTGGTAGTCATCGCCTTGTTTGCTAATGGAAAGTTTGCGTAGGCTCTCCGTGTCAGGTGTTTGTTTCCATTCCCCTGAAAAATCAGGCGCAGGTGTTTGGCTACATGCGGCTAAGGCCAAGCTTAGAAAAAGCATCGAAAAGTATGTTTTCATTGTAAAGTCCTGAAAATGATTTTAATTTTTTTATGGATGTATAGTTAATTATAGTTTGAATATTAATAGTTTTTCAATTTTAATCATTATTCTTTCTATCGAATGTCTCATGATTTTTTATTTCTAATTTGAACTAAAAACAGCCCAAAAATATGGGCTGTGCAGTCTTTCACTTACCACAAACTGACAATTTTCTTCATCAATTCAGCACGAATAGGCGCGGTTGGGTTACCTGCATTGCGCTGCGTTTCATTTTCATAAAACTTTTGCCAAGTTTGAACCATCTCTAAAGTGACATCTTGAGTTTTAAGCTTTTCAACGTCGGCTTTGCTGATATTGGCTAAGCGTGCTGCAGCACCTTCTGGGCCTGTACCCCAACCAATGATGCCTTGACCATAGGCAGGTAAAGACATGTTGTTCGGTGTTGGTGGTAGCGCAAGACGTTGAATATCTGGATTGACCAAGGATTTAATTTGAGGGCGGACTTTTTCAGACAGCGTTAATTCAGCAAAACTGAGTGTGGATGCGCTGAGTAGCAACGTACTGATAAGGAGAGGTTTAAGCATCATAGATCAACAAATGAATGTAAATAAGAATCGTTATATATTTTAGCAAGGTTTTGGTAGCTGAATATGAATATTTAAATGTATTGGAAATGGATAAGATTTTATTTTGAGCTCAGCTGTAGATGTGTAGAAGTAAAAAAGCTCAAAGCACTATTTTATAAGAATTAAAACAGTGCTTTGTATAGATAGGTACAAATGGATTTAAGTCAAAACATTTAAAGTAACATTAATATTGTTTCGGGTCGCATTTGAATAGGGGCACACAATATTTGCAGCATCGACCAATTTCTGTGCCTCGCTTGCATCCATACCCTCAAGATGAATATTAAGCGTCACTTCGATACCAAATCCTGTTGGAATAGGGCCGATACCAACATCACCCTCGACGTAGGCAGCAGGGGTAATCGAAATTTTATCTCGGTTAGACACAAATTTCATTGCACCTAAAAAACAGGCTGAATAACCAGCGGCGAAGAGTTGTTCAGGATTCGTACCATTACCTGTACCCCCCATAATTTTCGGCACAGCCAATTGAACATCTAAATGACCATCGGATGTCGTTGCACGACCATCACGACCACCAGTGGCTTTTGCATGGGCTGTATAAACTGCTTTTTCTAAAGTCATTTTTCTAATCCCTCAGATGATGGTTCAAAATCATATCGTGGGGGATTTTGTTTAAATAATATTCAGTTTTTTTGTAATTTTATACAGAGTGAAAATCAATATTGAACCAAAACACGGTGCTGCATCAGTGGCATTGATGCGCGAATCTGTTGCTGTTCGTCTAAGTCAAAGGGAACTGTGAGTAGTTGAGCGCCTTCTTCTGCGGTGATTGCTAAAATTTGACCACGGCTGTTGCTTGCTCCAGCATGCCCCCAAGTTTGACGCTTTTCACCATGCCAACCTTGTTGTGCGGCACCTAATACAGCACATTGGCTATCCATGGCACGAGCTTGCAGTAACAACTGCCAGTGTATTTCACCCGTGGTATAGGTAAAAGCTGCAGGCGCCGTTAAAATGTTTGCACCTTGGCTACGAAGTTTCAAAGCCAGTTCAGGAAAGCGCAAGTCGTAGCACACCATCAGGCCAATATTGCCAAAAGGTGTTGTTGCAACTACGGTTTCAGTACCAGGTTCAAAGAATTTTGATTCTTGATAGCCACCGACAGCGTCACCAACTTGCACATCAAATAAATGAATTTTGTCATAACGTGCTTCGGTACGTTCAGGGCTGATACACAGGCTGACAGTACGGACACGACCATCTTGAATGATTGAACCATCTGGACGATAAGGGCATGGGAGTGTGCCCGCAACAATCCAAAGTTGATAACGATGTGCGAGTTGTTCTAGTCGCTGCTGAATACTTTCAAATTGCGCCGCGGTTTCGCGTTGTTTACCTGCGGCAAAGCAGACAAAATTTTCAGGAAATACAATGAGACTCGCACCTTGAGCCTGACTTTGTTGCATCAATGATTCGATCACTTTGAAGTTATCTTCAATGTCATTTTGAGAATTCATTTGTGCAACGGAAAGTAAAGTCATGCGAAGAGGGTCTCTGCTGTGATTAACCTAAATTAGACATTTTGCTGCTTGGGTTGCTCTAGATTGTCCTGCTCTTTTTGCAGTTGTTTGACCAAAGGCTCAAACATATTTTGGTTGCTATCATTTAGTTTCATCAGCGTTTTGTGTGCATCTAAAACCGTATTCAGCATATTGCTATGGGTAATGTGTTCTTCCATAAGTGCGCGAGTGCATACACTTGGATCACCACAATAATTCAAAATAACAAACACCTGACCTAAACCCATGCTATTGGCAAGCGTTGTGATATCAGAGTTTGTAGACAACATTACCGCTTGAATATGGTGAACTTGTTTGAGCTTCAAACCCAGTTTCGCCAAAATACCAAGAACAGTACTATCGATAAATGTCGTTTGGGTTAAATCAACGATTGCACCGACGACATTTTGTTGCTGTTCAATTTTGTTTAATAACTTGTCTAGACTAATACAAGATTGGGCACGCACTTCGCCAATAAGCTTAAAAATATGCGTTCCGTTCAAGCTTGCATATTCAACATGACCTGTTGACATATAAATGCCATTTGCAGAGAAGGATAGTAAATTATCCCATAGGGGCACAGCTTACTCAAGTAGCCGAGTATGATCAGAAAGTCGTATTCGGTTTAAGTAGTTGATTTCGTGACTAATTGATTCGACGTAAACTTAGGATGGCAATATCGTCGGCAACATGGTCTGGTGCTTGAAATGATTGATTTTGCAAGTGATAAACCAATTGACCTAGCTGTTCATTCAATCCACCATCAAAAGGTTCAAGTGCGCCATCCGAGCAAATTACAAAGCGCGAATAACGATTTAAGGTAAATTCAAACTCTTCAACTTCTAGGTCTTCAGTTAAGCCAAGTGGAAAGCTACTGGTATTTAAAATTCGTGCGGGAAGACCGGGTTCAAATAAAATGGCTGGCGGATAATGGCCTGCACTAGACCATTTCAAGACATGCGTATCGAGATTGAGTATCCCCGCAATCATGGTAATGTGCTTTTCAATATTTTCTTGAACCAACATGCCATTGAGCTTTTTGATGAGTTCTCTCGGGGTTTTTGAACGACCGTGGAAAGCAGCCATCCAAGAGGTCAGTAAACTACTCGTCACCCCATGACCAGATACATCTGCAAGATAAAACATGATTTCTTTATCGCTGATTTTCCAGTAATCGTACCAATCACCGGATAAATAGGCTGAAGGCTGGAAGAATGTTTCAATTTTATAGTTGTGGAGTTCAATCGGGTTGGGCAGTAAACGTTTTTGCAAATCTGCAGCAGAAGGGAGATCACGGCTGTCTTGATTGCGTTTGTATTGCGCATCAATTTTAGTGAGTGCCACCTGAAGGTTAGTTGGGATATGATCCCAAACCCATCCTGCTAAAGCGCCTTGTTGCCACGCTTGAGCCAATGCAGCGCCCTCATGCTCAAAAGCGAGCACAATGGTAGGAAGTGTCCATTGGTGATTTAAAAAGTCGGCAACATCAGCAATTGCAATGATTGTTGGATCATACAAGTCTAGATCTTCAATGTTAATCATTTGTACGCTAGGAAGCGCATCAAGTACCTGATCTAAATATGGAATATCACGAGTAGGTTGAATGAAATACATAAAGAATTAGATGAATCCTTCGATAGACAATAAGTGTACTATAGCAAGCTAATGATGGCTGGAGGGAAAAACCACACCAGCCAATTGAAAAATTTTATTTATTCAGTTGTTACCGTGTCGGTATCATCTGAACTGCTGTCATCAATGAAATCGGTAGAATCATCAGATGAAACATCTGTTGAATTATCTTCAGATTCATCAATATCGTCATCTTCTTCATCAATAAATAAGTTTTCTTCAGCGATACCTTTTTTCTCAGAAATTGAATAATTCAGGCGTTGTAAATAGATGTCGCGAATTTGAGCATATTTATCGCCTTGTAACACACCTTCAATATCCAGTAATTGAGCGCGAGTATCGATTCCACGTAAAGTTTGCTCAGACCAATACGCCACATCATGACCATCAAGCATATATTTCTGTGGACGTCCTTGACTATCTACTGCTAGACCGACGGTTTGGCGCAATGTGCTTGGACCAAGCACTGGTAGAACAATATAAGGACCAGAAGGAATACCGTAATAACCTAAAGTCGCGCCAAAGTTTTCATCTTCTGTTTCTAGACCTAGACGGCTTGCAGGGTCAGCAAAGCCTAAAGTTGTCAGTGTATTAACAGTAAAACGCCCCAGACTTTTTGCGGCACGTGTCGGTCGTCCTTGGATGAGTTGGTTAAACGCATTCCACGGTTCGCCCAAATTTTTACGGAATAAACGATAAGATTCACGAATATCCTTAGGAGTTTTTGCTACATATTGCACAGCAGCAGGGCGGGCAATATGGACGTCTAAATAATCATTAAATGCGTAAACTTTCCGGTTGATCGGTTGGAAAGGGTCTTTATCTTCTTCTGATTGTGCTGCATTGGCATTAACAGATAATTTTTTTGCAACTTCAGATGACTTAACCATCGCAGCATGCGCAAATTGTTGTGTTTTTGATTTATTGGCAGCTTCTGAGTCTTGAGCAATAGGTGATGAAGCCTCGTCATTTGCAATTACAGGAGTTGTTACGACAAGTGACAATAATCCTGCATATAAAAAAGAAGTTTGGCGCATATATAGTCCTGACGCTTTTAGCGCGGCAAAATGTTTGCCGTATAATAAGTAAAAACGTTCAAATAATCCTGATTTATTACTATTAAACCAAATTTGATCAAAATATGAATAAAAAAATGTAATTTGAGTGAAAATTGTGCGCTCAAAATAATTATTTAAAAAAAGGTGTTGCGTTGGATCAAAAATGCTGTAGAATGCACATCCATCGGCGGTGATGAAGATTAAAACTTCTGATAAAACAATGACTTGGTTGAATTGGTTAA